>JBBIUO010000376.1:0-3948 GCA_037440205.1 Chloroflexota bacterium | reverse complement strand
GAACGTAAACAGGTAGACACGTACACATGTAAAGGTGTGGTGTTGAAAAATGGAGAAGAAATCCTTGCAGACAAAGTCATTTCCGCCGCAGACCCGAAACACACCCTGCTCAAACTCGTCGGACCGCAGGATTTGCCGCCCGAATTCGTCTGGCATACCCAATCCATCAAAATGCGCGGATCAGTGGCGAAGGTGCATTTACAAACCGATGGAAACCATGGCATTCCCGCAGGGACAATTGTCTTTGCCCCATCCATAAAATATTTAGAAAAAGCCTACGACGCGGCGAAGTACGGCGAAATCTCCGAAAAGCCATATCTGGAGATCACAACATCCGTTCCAGAATCCGAGCATCCGTTTGCGAAGCAATCCGTTGACAACTCATCCGTTGTCAGCATCCATTTTCAATTTGCGCCATACGCTTTGAAAAAAGGACACTGGAACGACCAGCGCACCCATCTTGAAGATTTAGCGATCAACACCCTTGCGGAGTACTTCCCCAATCTGAAATCGTCAATAGTAAATCGTAAATCCATCACCCCTCTTGATTTGGAAACCACCTACGGCCTCACCGAAGGCGACATTAACCACGGTCAACTCATGCTCGATCAATTCCTGTTCATGCGACCGATTCCAGGCTGGTCGAACCACAAAACACCGATTGATAATTTGTATCTCTGCGGAAGCGGAGTCCATGGAGGTGGCGGAGTCAGCGGGGTGACAGGAAGGAATATGGTGAAGGTTTTGAAGTAGAAATAACAGATCTCTTAGAATGTTGAGATTCGATCCAACTGCCGCCAACTCATGAGACTGCCTGCGCTGGTTTCCAGGGATTGGTCACCCCCGTACACTACAAAACCTTTTTCTTCAGGCGCGGCGGCAAGCGACTGAAAATACTTGAGGTTCTCGAAATAGTCATCCGAAATTGTCCTGCCGGATTTGATCTCGACTGGCGTGATTTTTTCGCCATCTACCAGCAGGCAGTCAATCTCTTTGCCGCGGCTGTCCTGCCAGAAATAAGGGAGGCGATGCTCGCCGCGATTAACATTCCGTTTGATGAATTCATTGAGGATCAGGTTCTCGAAGAGCGCGCCTTTCATGTAATGCAAGTTGACTTGGTCCTCATTGCGAATCCCCAATAGAGAACAGGCAACTCCCGTATCATAGAAATATAACTTCGGCGATTTGACCAGCCGCTTGTTGAAATTACGGTGGAAGGGTTGCAGGCGGTACAAGATGTAGGAACTTTCCAAAATCGAGAGCCATGCCTTCGCCGTGTTGGGACTAATGCCTGCATCACCGGCCAGGCCGGCGTAATTGATCAATTGTCCAACGCGCCCAGCGCATAATTGGATAAATTGAATAAAGGCATTGATGTCTCCAATGTTTTTTATGAGGCGCACGTCTTTTTCGATATAGGTCTGAATATAGGAAGGGTAAAAATCGCTTGGAGGAATGTCCCGGTCGTAAATGCGTGGGTATTGGCCCTTGAAAAGCACGCTCTCATAAGGTTCCGCGCCGGGTGCTAATTCTTCGAAGGAAAATGGGAGCAGGTGAAGAATCGCGGTGCGGCCTGCCAGGGTCTGGCTGATTCTTTCCATCAAAAGAAAATTCGACGAACCGGTCAGGATAAATTGGATATTGCGGTTCTCATCCACAATTTTTTGAATATAGGAAAATAGATCAGGGGTGTGTTGAACTTCATCGAAGACCGCCCCTTTGGGATAGTTGGAAAGAAAACCGCGCGGGTCAGTAATTGCAATTTGACGAATATCTGGCTCCTCCAATGAAACATACGGCAGGGACGGAAAGACGGCCCTAACCAAAGTGGTCTTTCCGGATTGGCGCGGCCCGGTAAGAGTGATAACCTGGAATTTTTTCACCAGGGAGGCAAGTTTTACAGACAGGGTTCTTTCGATCATGGGCGAACTCCATTGGCAGGTGAAAAGTGTGGCGTCAAAATCATAACACCCTCCGCACAAATCCGCAATCCGATTGCAGATTTGTGCAGGCGTTCCCCACACTAACCACCCAGAGATTACAAGGCTTCGGCTATTTTCTTTGATGATAAAATAACCGTACAGTTTTCATCCAAATTCATCCGAGGATATGACGCATGGCAAAGCCGGTAATCTTCAGTATTGACGACGACCCTTCCGTTTTGAATTCCGTCGAACGCGACCTGCGCGGCAAGTATGGCGCGGACTATCGCATCATCCCCATCAACTCCGGCAACGCCGCCCTCGAATATTTAAAGAAGATGAAACAGCGCAACGAGACCGTCGCGCTGTTTTTGGTTGACCAGCGCATGCCGCAGATGAGTGGCACCGAGTTCCTCGCCGAGGCCATCAAGACCTACCCGCAGGCCAAGCGCGTTTTGCTCACGGCATACGCAGATACGCAAGCCGCCATTGATTCGATCAACGCGGTGGGGCTGGATTATTATTTGATGAAGCCCTGGCATCCGCCGGAGGAAAAACTTTATCCCATTTTGGATGAATTGCTCGAAGATTGGAAAATTCATGTCCGCCTGCCTTATGATGGGATTCGCGTGGCTGGCACGCTCTGGTCACTGGCAAGCCATGAGGTGAAAGATTTTCTCACGCGGCATCAGACTCCCTATCAATGGCTGGATATCGAAGCTGATGCGAATGCAAAGGCATTGGTGGAAAGCGTTTCGCCGGAGATCAAACTTCCCGTCATCTTTTTCCCCGATGGAAATGTGCTGATCGAACCCGATTTGAAAACACTGGCGGGAAAGATCGGCCTGCAAACGCAGGCGGCGCTTCCGTTTTATGATCTCGTGGTCATCGGCAGTGGGCCTGCGGGGCTGGCCGCCGCGGTCTATGCCGGGTCGGAGGGATTGAAATGCCTCGTCGTCGAAAAGTCCGCGCCGGGCGGGCAGGCGGGGAGCAGTCCGAAGATCGAAAATTATCTCGGCTTTCCATCGGGCATCTCCGGCGACGATTTAACTCGCCGCGCGGTTTCGCAGGCAAAAAGATTCGGGGTGGAAATTTTGTCGGCACAGGAAGCAACTCAAGTCGGAGTCAAAGAAGCGTATCGCATCGTCAAGTTAAAAGACGGTTCGGAGATTTCCTGTCATGCCGTGCTGGTCGCCACGGGCGCATCCTTCCACACGTTGAAAATGCCCGGCGCAGATAAACTCACGGGCGCGGGAATTTATTATGGCGCGGCCTACACCGAGGCGATGAATTACAAAGACCAGCAAGTCTTTGTGGTGGGCGGCGCGAACTCGGCGGCGCAGGGCGCGTTGTATCTCAGCCGTTTTGCGAGCAAGGTCACGGTGTTGATTCGCGGGCATGAACCCACCGCTTCAAAATATCTTGTGGATGCGATGAACGCGAATGAAAAGATTGAGATTTGCTTGAATACAGATTTGCTCGAAGTGAAGGGGACGAATGCGCTGGAGCAAATTGTTATCAAAAATACGAAGACGGATGAAACGCAAACGCTCGCCGCCGCGGCATTATTTGTTTTTATCGGAGTTCAACCACAAAGCAAAATTGTTTCAGATTTGGTGATGTGCAGTGGCAAGGGATATATCTTCACGGGCGCGGATGTGATGACCGATAACAAACCGCCTCAGGGCCGGACCTTGAACCGGGTGCCGTTTCTGTTAGAGACGTCCACGCCTGGAATTTTTGCCGCAGGCGACGTGCGCTACGGAACCAATCATCGAGTCGCGTCCGCGGTCGGCGAAGGCGCAATTGCGTATGCGTTGATCAAGGAATATTTGAAGATGTTGTAGAGAGTAGACAGGTAGACAGGTAGACAGGTAGACAGGTAGGCAAGGAACAGGTGTAGACTCTTAAAAAACAAAGTCCCTGTTTTTCACAGGGACTTGAAGTTATGACTTGGATTTCTGGCGCTCTTTTACAATTTGCTTGCCAAGTTCGCGCACGCTTTTCTTTGGCAACCATCTTCGAC
>JBBIUO010000375.1:0-3957 GCA_037440205.1 Chloroflexota bacterium | reverse complement strand
CCCGTTTCTGGCGGTTGGAAGTTTTCTCATGCTGGATCGTTCCCTCGCGTCGGAAACAAACGTCGGAACGGAATCACCCAACACCAGAATCATCCGCGCCGCTGTGACCCTGCTGTTCGTTTCCCTGCTTTCCAACTCCACCCTGAAAACCATCGCAAGCGACGCTTACAAAAACGCGGTGATTTCGTCCACGCATTTATACTCACCCAAAACGGAATACACCACCCCGGCCGGAAAACCCCTCCCGCAGCGCGGAACGTGGCCGATGGTTCTCGCCGTGGCAAAATTTTCCAAATCGCTCCCCAAAGGGACAACCTTCGCGCAATCCGAGTATGGTTATGTCGGCGCGGAAGCGACCAATATCGAGATCATTGACATCGTCGGGTTGCACGATCCCTACTTTGCTCACAACGGCTTCTCCATGGACGAATTCCTGCGCCGCAAGCCTGACCTGATCTGGCTCCCCCATGCAGATTACACAAAGATCGTGGCAGAGATCATCAACTCGCGGGAATTTTGGGAGCAATATGATTTCTACCCCGGCGCATTCGACTTCGGTCTCGCCATCCGAAAGGACAGCCCAAACTATCAGGTCATGTACGATATTATCGAGAAAGCCTGGCGTGAGGTTTACGAAACACGCAGAATGAAAGATTACCTTGCTACCCCCATCACCAAATAAACGAGGCAACCAATGACACGCTATTTCGCATTGCTCCGCGCCATCAACGTGGGCGGACACACCGTCAAAATGGATCAACTGCGGCAAATCTTCGAGTCGTTCGGTTTTTCCAACGTCGAGACATTCATCGCCAGCGGCAATGTCATTTTCGAGACAAAATCGGCGGACGCAAAATCGCTCGAAAAGAAAATCGAAAAGGGATTGAAAGAAGCGCTTGGCTACGAAGTCGCCACATTCATCCGAACCAAACCCGAACTCGACGCGATCGCGGCGTACAAGCCATTTCCGCACTCGAAACTGGATGCGGCGGCCGCGCTCAACATCGGCTTCCTGACAGATAAACCCGATGCGGCCACGAAACAAAAATTGAAGTCGCTGGAGACCGAGATTGACGAGTTCCACGTCCACGAGCGCGAACTTTACTGGCTGTGCCGCAAAAAGCAAAGCGAATCCAAAATCTCGAACGTCGTCCTCGAAAAGGCGCTTGGCCTGAAAACCACCCTGCGCGGAATCAACACGATCAACAAAATGGCTGAAAAATAGGTTCCACCATTTTTAACGGGAATTCTTTTCTCAACCACAAAGGGGACAAGGGTCACGACACTTGCGCCGTGCGTCAGTGCGGTGAGGAAAAAAATCTGAAAACATCCTTTGTGTCCCTCACCTGCACTGCATCAAACGCGCGCCCAAAGGGCGGGTGCAAGTGTTGTGACCCTTCGTGGTAAGGATTTTCCGCCAGGAACGGAAGAGCCGAAAAATATTAACTCACCCATTTCATCCTTCATCCTTCATCCTTTTCTTACCCTGAATGCTTTCAAAAATCAAACTCCTCTACAACCAATACCCGCGTCAATTCTGGTTGATGATCGCGGGCATCGTCATCAGCACGGCGGGCGGGAGCATGATCTGGCCGTTCCTGCTCATTTACGCCAGCGGAAAACTGCACCTGCCGCTCAGCACCGTCGCCACCCTCATCTCGATCAACGCAGGCACAGGGCTGTTCTCCTCCTTCCTTGCCGGCACACTGGCAGACAAAATCGGGCGCAAGGTTGTCATGGTCTTCAGCCTCGCGTTGAACGGAATCGCGTACTTCTTTCTCATGCGCGCAGAGACCTACCCGCAATTCGTCGCGTTGATGATTCTCATCGGCTTGTCCAACCCGCTGTACCAGGTCGGCGCGGATGCGATGCTGGCAGATATGATCCCCTCCGAAAAACGCACCGACGCCTACGCCATCAACCGCATCGCCAACAATGCGGCATTCGCGCTGGGGCCAGCCATCGGCGGGTTTCTCGCGTCGTCATCATATAACCTTGCCTTTTACGGCGCAACGACGGGCTTCATTTCCTACAGTCTGCTGATGCTTTTTCTCGCGCGCGAAACGCTCGACAAAACCGTCGGCTCAACCAATGTCCATGCTTTAGCCGACCAGCCTCAAGGCGCGAATGGATACGTGCGCGTCTTCCGCGATAAAGGCTACATGGCATTCGTCGCGCTCGTCGCCGTTGGTCTCATCGCGCCCACCATGGTCTGGATCCTCATGCCCGTTTATGCAAAAACAAACTTCGGCGTGCCGGAAGCCATGTACGGTTGGATCCCCACCACCAACGCCGTGATGTGCGTGTTCATTCAATATACCGTCACGCAAATCACGCGGCGTTATCGGACGCTTCCCGTCGCCGCGGCGGGTATGCTGATTTATGCGCTCGGCGCCGGCAGTGTGGCGCTTATGTCGGGGTTTTGGGGTTTCTGGCTCAGCATGGTTGTGCTCACCTTCGGCGAACTCACGCTCGTGCCAACCGCCAGCAAATACGTGGCCGATACCGCACCCGCCAATCTTCGAGGAAGATATATGTCAATCTACTGGCTGGGCTGGGGTCTGGCGCGCACCCTCTCGCCGCTTGTCGGCGGGTTTTTGAACGATCGATTTTTCCCGCAAGCCATTTGGATCGGAGGCCTGCTCATCGGCCTGACCAGCGCCTTCGGCTTGATCGTCCTCCATCGCATGACCCAGCCCAAGGCAACGCTTCGCCCCTGACCTGTTGCCTGATTCCGTTTCAAACAACATTTTCCCCGTCGAAAAAAAACAAGCGCAAAATCAAGAATACCCGCCCAGCATTTCTTCCAATCGTTCTTTCACAGCGGGCCATTCCGTGTCAAGGATCGAGTAAAACACCGAATGCCGGATCAGTCCGCTGGGCAGGATCATGTGATTTCGCAATACGCCCTCCTTCACGGCGCCGATCCGCTCGATGGCCTTTTGCGAACGGACATTCCGCGAATCGGTCTTGATCTGCACACGGATGCACTTCAACGTTTCAAAGGCGTGGGTCAACAATAAATACTTGCATTCCGTATTGACCACCGTGCGCTGAAAATCCAATCCATACCAGGTGCCGCCCACTTCCAGGCCGCGATCCTTCGGCACGATGTTCAGGTAGCGTGTCGCTCCCGCCACCCGCCCCGAAGCAAGGTGTATGACGGCAAAGGGCAGGTCGGTTCCCTTTTCGCCGCGGCTCATAATATCCAACACCCAATTGCGCATGTCCTCTTCCGTTTCCATGCGGCCATAGAGCATGAAATCCCAAAAATCCTGGCCAGTTCCAATCTCGGCCAACCCTTTGACATGCGCCTCGCTCAACGGCTCCAAACGGACGTATTTGCCGGTCAATGGTATCGGTTTGATCCAGTCTGTCATTTTATCCTTTCAACCATTCCATTTCCATCTTATCCTGTGAAGGGAGGTAGGGCATTTGCGGGCCGTCGATTCCCAAATACTCCGCCAGCGCGGCTTTCATCGCAGTGCGGTCATCCCAAAGATATTCGGTCTTCCCGAAGCACATGGATTGCTCGTGGCCTTTTCCGCAGGAAAGAACGATATCGCCTTCTCGTGCCAGACTCAAAGCAAATTTGATCGCTTCACCGCGATCCGGCACGCGCCAAAACGTTTCCCCTTCGCGCCCGCCTTTTGACCGGGCTCCTGCCGCCATCTCTTCAAGAATTCCATCGAGCGATTCTGTGCGCGGATCTTCGGCGGTCAACACGGTGAGATCAGCCAACTCTGCGGATGTCTCTGCCATCATGCGACGCTTCTCTTTATCCCTCAGGCCTGCGGAGCCAAAAATGGAAATGACCCTGCCCCGAGTCATTTTTCTGCCCGCTTCCAAAGTCACTTTCAACGCGTTGGGCGTGTGGGCAAAATCAACGATGGCGGTGAAGTTCTGTCCCATGTCAATGCGCTCCATGCGGCCAGGGATTCCTTCCAGTGACGAAAC
>JBBIUO010000374.1:0-3983 GCA_037440205.1 Chloroflexota bacterium | reverse complement strand
TTGCGCGATCAAATCCGGGCGGCGGCTCTTTCGGCAATGACCAACATTGCGGAAGGTTTTGACGATGAATCCTCTGTCGAGTTTGCCCGCTTTCTTGGTATGGCTCGTCGTTCGACGGTCGAGGTTCAGTCGCTTTGTTACGCGGCGATTGATGTAAAGTATATTACTGAGGGGATATTCAAAACTTGCTACGATCAAGCCAGAAAGACCCAGGCCATCATCGGTGGATTGAAAAAAGCCGTGCTGAAAAACCCTCATCGTCACGCGAGACCTTCGGCAACCTCCAAATCTTGAAACCTGGAACCTCGCACTTGAAACTCCTCTATTTCTCCCTCGGCTACTCCACCCACGACTACCGCTTCCTGAAAGCCATTTCAGATGGCGGGCATGACGTGTATTTTGTCCAATTGGAAGGGAACGCGCGGCAGATCGAGGATCGGCTTGTGCCGGAAAAGGTGAATCAAGTGATTTGGAAGGGTGGGCGCGAACTGTTTCGCTGGAGCAATCTGCTCAAGTTAACTTTGGACTTTCGCCGTTTGCTCAAAGAGATCAAACCCGATCTCATTCACGCGGGGCCGATTCAAACCTGCGCGTTCATTGCGGTATTGAGCGGTTTCCGTCCCATCCTCACCATGTCGTGGGGATTCGATTTGATGGACGATGTTCACAAAAACAGGTGGATGGAACGAGTTACACGTTACACGTTACGACGCTCTACATTTTTCACTAGCGATGCGAATGTCACAAAAGAAAAGGCTGTCTCCTACGGCATGAACCCCGAAAAAACAATCGTCTTTCCCTGGGGGGTTGATCTTGAACACTTCATGCCAGACACTGATCACTGGTCATTGAACACTGATCACTTCACCCTCTTCTGCAACCGCTCCTGGGAAACCCGCTACGGCGTGGATGTGCTTGCACGGGCATTCGTCAAAGTGGCGGAACAAAAAGATAACGTGGATTTGATCCTGCTTGGCGGCGGCTCGCAGGGCGGGAAAATCCGTCAGATTTTGCAAAGCGGCGGCGTGCTGGATCGAGTCACTTTTGGCGGGCAGATTTCGCAAACCGACCTGCCTCGCTGGTATCATATGGCCGATTTGTATATTTCGCCTTCGCACGTGGATGGCTCGTCCGTTTCGCTGATGGAGGCGCTGGCGAGCGGGCTTCCGTGCCTCGTTTCGGATATTCCCGCCAACAAGGAATGGGTCATTGAAAATGAAAACGGCTGGCTGTTCCGTGATGGAGATGCGGATCATCTTGCGGAGAAGATTCTGGCGGCGATCTCTCAAAGGGAGAAACTGCCCGAGGTTGGCAGAGCAAGCCGCAGGTCGGCTGAGAAGCGTGCGGATTGGAAAAAGAATGCAGAGGCGTTGATGAATGTCTATCGAAGTCTCATTTGATATGTCATTGCAAGCCGTTCTTTGGCGAAGCAATCCCAAGATTTGGGAGATTGCTTCGGGCTTCGCCCTCGCAATGACATGAAAGGATAAAAATGCTCAATAAAAAAGATTTGCTTGCAGGCTTTGGAAAAATAAAAATCGAAAGCGATACGATTGTCGTTCACACTTCTTATAAATCGCTGGGCGGCGTGGAAGGCGGCGTGGATACGGTGATTGACGTGATGCAGGAGTTGGTGGGCAGGGGCGGCACGGTGTTGTTCCCCGCTTTTAATTTTCAATCGTGGACGGAGACGCATTATTTCGATGTGCTGGAAACGCCGTCGAAGATGGGGATGATCACGGAACAAGCCCGCCTCCGACCTGCCTCGAAGCGGACTCCGCATCCGATTTACAGTTTCTCCGTTTTGGGAAAACGCGCTGACGAATTTGCCGCGACCGAGGATGTGGAAGCGTACGGGCCGAACTCGGCATTTGCGTTGTTCCATAAATTGAACGCCACCATCATCAGCATCGGACTCGATTTCAACAATTCCTTTTCGATGCATCATTACATTGAATATAATGTCGGCTGTGATTACCGCCGCGTGAAGGAGTTTGCAGGAATCTACATGGGTTACGACCGCAAGCCGCAGATCAAAACCTATTCGATGTTTGTGCGTTTGAACGACCGCTACAAGACCTACATCGTGCCCGGTATGAACGAACTGCTGGCGGCGGGTGTGATCAAGGAGATTCAAGTGGGCGCGGCGAAGGTGCATCACCTGACGGCAAATGAATTCTTTGATAACATGTCTGTGATTGTGCGCGAGCATCCCGAGAAACTGCATTACGTGGAAGAGCCGAAGTATTAGAGAGTAAACACGTAGACAGGTACACAAGTAAAGGAAATTTGCGATGAAACCTTATACATCTTTGAAATCCATTCTCGCGGAATTCTTCCCCCTTCACCGCACCCTCGCCTCCGACGATCACGACAAGACATTGGAGATCGTTGGCTCGTACATGCCCGACTCGTCCAACTACACCATCGAGACATACACTCCGCTCGAAAAGACATGGACGTGGTTTGTGCCCGAGCGGTATGTCGTTCATGAAGCCTACCTTGAAGTCGAGGGCGGCGAGCGCGTGGTGGATTTCAAGAATAATCCGCTTCACATCGTTTCCTATTCTCTGCCGGTGGACAAGACCCTCACCTTCGAGGAACTCCAGCCGCATTTGTATTTCAACGAGAAACGTCCACACGCGATTCCCTGGGTCTTCAAATATTATGACCGCGATTGGGGCTTCTGCCTGCCGAAGAACGTCTTCGATAAACTCCTGCGCGATAAAAAATATCGGGCGGTCATCAAGTCCGAGTTCGTCACCGACCCGAAGCAGGGATTCAAAATGGCAACGGCAGTCATCCATCCCGAAGGCGGAGCGTCCGCGTCGGCGGGAGAAATCATCGTGCAGGCGCATACCTGCCACCCGCATCAGGCAAACGACGATGGCGCGGGCGTGGTCAGCACGATTGAGCTGGCTCGTCGCCTTGCCGAAAAGCCGTTGCCCGCGGGTTCGATGTCCGTCCGCTTTTGGTTTGGGCCGGAGACCATCGGCACGATTGTTTATCTCTCGCACAACGAGCATCTCATTCAAAACCTGCGCGGCGGCATCTTCATGGAGATGACGGGGAATAAAAATAAACTGGCCTGGCATCATACAAGACAGCATACTCACCTGCTGGATCGCATCACGGAACATGTTCTACGGAACACGTCCCACGAAACAAGAGAGTTCGCCGCCGCCCCTGCCAACGACGAGCGCGTCATCAATGGTCCCGGTGTGAATGTGCCGTGCATCTCCATCAATCGCTGGCCTTACGATGAATATCACACCACCGACGATAACCTCGACATCATGCACGACGATATGCTCATCGGCGCGGCGGATGTGGCTGAGCAGATTATCCGCATTTACGCCACCAATTACATTCCCAAACGAAACTTCCGCGGCCCGGTCTTCCTCAGCGGCAACGGTCTGTGGGTGGACTGGCGCGAAAACTGGGCGCTCAACCGCGCTATCGAAAAAATCATGATGCGCTTCGAGGGCGAGCATTCCGTCTTCGATATTGCCGAGCAGGTCGGGCTGGATTATTTCATGGTGCGCGATTACGTGGAAAAATTCCGTGCGAAGGGGTTCGTCACTGCCGAGCCGATACCATCCGAGGCGCAATCTGCGTAGTAACGACTTAAGTCGTTACTACAGATAAACATGAAGCCAAAAGTAGTCGCCATCATCCAGGGACGCATGTCCTCCTCGCGTTTGCCGGGCAAGATTCTCGCCGACATTGCCGGTCAGCCGATGTTGACCCGCGTCTTCATCCGCACCTCGCGGGCGAAGACTCTCGACAAAGTCATCTTTGCCACGACGACCGACGCATCCGACGACCCGGTGGCTGAGTACTGCGACTTTAGCGGCATCCCCTTTACCCGTGGCAGTTTGTTCGACGTGCTCGACCGATATTATCAAACAGCATTGAAAGCGAAGGCTGATGTGGTTGTCCGCATCACGGCGGATTGCCCGGTTATTGACCCGGAGTTGATT
>JBBIUO010000373.1:3574-3987 GCA_037440205.1 Chloroflexota bacterium | reverse complement strand
ACACGGATAAGCATGCATAACCATCCTCATCCCCACACCCATGTTGGCGATCTCGCCGCGCAAACCACAAAACGGCTTGCGCTTTCGCTTACCCTCACTGCGATCTTTGTCATCATCGAAATCGTCGCAGGCATCTTTGGCAACAGCCTCGCCCTGCTCACCGACGCCGCGCACAACTTCACCGATGTCATCGCGCTCGGCTTGAGTTGGTACGCCCTGCGCATCGCCGCCAAACCCGCCAACGCAGGCAAGACCTTCGGCTATCATCGCGTTGGGATTCTCGTCGCGCTGATCAACTCCACCACCTTGATTTTGATCGCCGTCGGAATCTTCTACGAAGCCTGGAGACGCTTCCTAACCCCGCCCGAAGTTGATTCGGTTATTCTGATAGGAGTCGGCGCCCTGGCATTCAT
>JBBIUO010000373.1:0-3560 GCA_037440205.1 Chloroflexota bacterium | reverse complement strand
CTGGATGGTCAAAGACGGAAGCGCCCACGACCTCAACCTGCGAAGCGCATTCCTTCATTTGATGGGAGATGTCCTTTCCACGCTCGGCGCAGTCATCGCGGGCATCATCATCGCCTTCACTGCATGGAACTGGCTTGACCCGCTCGTGAGTGTACTCATCGGCATCTTCATCCTCATCAACGCCTGGAACGTTCTGCGCCAGACCATTCACATCCTGCTCGAAAGCACGCCCGAAAACATAGACATGACCAAAATGGTGACCAACCTCCGCGGCGTGGACGGCGTGCTGGATATCCACGACCTGCACGTGTGGAGCATCAGCGAAAACCTGCGCATGCTCTCCGCCCATGTTGTCATTGATAACGTCTCCCTCGGCGAAGGCGTGGCCATCCAACAAAACCTCAACGAACTCCTCGCCCACGACTACAACATTCAGCACGCGACATTTCAACTGGAATGCGAAGGCTGTCCATCCAACGAGCTGTTTTGCCAGATCAACGAACATCATCACGCACACTGAAATGTACCGCAACATTTTTGTTGCCATTCGCAAGGTAATGGTCTTTAACAAATTATTGCCGTAATGTTTGCGTAGGGCGCGTTCTCTCCCTGGCACCGCCCGCCAGGGCAGGTGTACGCGCCCGTCGGCGTTAGACGCTTTGCGCGCTAACTACGCGGTTACGGTATTTAATTTTTAAACTTCATAACCTTGCGGTACGAGACAAGGAAACTCCATGTCCCAATCCACCAAAGCCCAAACCCTGCTCGACCTGCACCATAACGGAAATTTGCTTATCCTCCCCAACGTGTGGAATCCCATCGGCGCGCGAATGTTGGAAGCGAAAAGCTTTCCCGCTGTCGCCACCGCCAGCGCCGCCATTGCCGAATCCCTCGGCTACAGCGACGGCGAGCAAATCAAACTGGACACCATGCTGGACATGGTGGGGAGAATCGTCCGCAGTGTGGACGTCCCCGTCAGCGCGGATTTTGAAGCGGGTTATTCCGACACCATCCCAGGCTTGCAGGAAAATATTTCAAGGCTGTTGGACACAGGCGCAGTGGGAATCAACTTTGAAGACAGCTGGAACGACAGCAAATACCTCCACCCCATTCCCGAACAAGTCGAACGGATTCAAGCCATCCGCGAAGCCGCCGAAAGACGCGGGGTTCACCTCGTCATCAACGCCCGCGCCGACAGTTTCTTTGCCGAAGGCTTCTCCTCCGACAAAGAGCGCATCGAAGATGTCATCGCCCGCGCAAATGCCTACATCCAGGCCGGAGCCGATTGCGTCTACCCCATCGGGCGCGGCGACAAAGAAACGCTTGCCATCTTGCGAAAACAAATCAGCGCCCCTATCAACGTCCTCACCACGGCAAAGACCGCCAGCCTGAAAGAGTTGCAAGACCTCGGCATCAATCGCGTCAGTTTCGGGCCGTACATCTTCCGTTCGCTGTTGGCAAAGACCTCCGCCATGTACGATGAAATCAAAAATCTCGGCGGCTACGAAATTGTCATGGACGGGATGTTTACAGGCAGTGATGTTCAAAAATATTAATGCAGGGAAAAGAATCGTAGGGCAGGTTTTCAACCTGCTGCATCCATCAGGCATGTGCCAGGTAAGAGTGCATGAATGAAAGAAGGAGTCGGGCACAAGCCGACTCCTTCTTTCATTCATTCGTTACGGATTGGCCTATTGATTTTGCCAACCCCAGCCGCGTCCCATCATGCCGCGCCCGAAACCATAGCCCGTTCCGTTGACGGCTCCGTTCGTGCCGGGACCATACGCGCCGTTGTACATTGGGCAGTTACCGGGATTGTATCCAAATTGCGCCATGTGTTGAAGCATGAAGTCTGCCTGCTCCTGGGTGAGGACGCCGTCTGCCACAGCCTTGTTGAAAGCCGTCGTGTGGACCTCCTGCAACAGCGTGGGGATATCCGCTTCGGCGATGCCTGCGTCGAGCGCGATCTGGTACATGCTCTTGCCTGCCGCAAATTGATCCTCCACTTCATTCACGGTCAATCCGAGTTTATCGGCAAGCGCCTGCTCCACGTAATCGTGCATGGGACCAAAACCGCCATTTCCCATCATGCCGCCGTAATAAGGCGGGGTTCCATCCTGCGCGAATGCCACGCCGACCCCAAGAACAGCAAGGGCCAGTACCGTCAAACCTGCGATCAAAATTATCTTTTTCATTTTTATCTCCTGTTATTTCGCGGATTTTTTCCGCTTTGTTGATTTGATTACGCCCACAGGATACAACCCCAATGTAAAGGTTCGATAAAGAAAAAGACAAGATTGCCGAAAGAAAATGACATATACTATGGTTAAGGAGACCGCCAAAATGGACGAGTTGAAATACGAAAAGGTCGGCGAAGCCAACAACCGCGCGGAAGCAGAGGTGATTGAAAGTTTTCTGGAGGCGGAAGGAATCGACGTGGAACTTGTCGAAGAATCTGTTTCGCGCTCGGCGTACACCGTTGCAACCGCACGCGTCGAGATTTTTGTCCCCAAGGAGAAGGCCAAAAAGGCGTTGAAACTTCTCAAGCCGTTCGACGATATCCAGCCTGAGGAAGAGGATGATTAAGAAACGTCCCGAAAGTTGCCTCCACATGCGCAAAGCACTCAGGCAAAACCTTCGGGACGGTATGTTTACGGGGATGATCTATGACCCCATGGAAACCAGCACCGGATAGATAATGGCTGTTAACAACCCGATGACGGAAAGCCCGGTCCCCACTGTTGCCAATCGTTTGTTTTCGGACCTTCTTCCCAGCACCCCCGATACAATCCCAAGGATGGCGAGAATGGCGCCGAAAATCGGGACAAGCCCGCCGCCGCACAGACTCAATATGCCGAGTGCGACGGAGGCAAGCGCATAAAATTTATTCATGCGTTCTTCAGGGTCAAGGGAGGCGGGGTCGGTTTGCATGTTATTCCTCGTTTCCTGTCATCAGTTTTATCCGTTCCCACGGCTTCAGGCTTTCATCCTCCGCCAGCAGGTTCTTTAATTCATATAGCTCATCGCGCAGGGCGGCGGCTTTTTCAAATTCAAGATTCTTCGCGGCATCCTTCATGTGTTTCTCGACCTCGGCGATGATCTTTCTTAATTCACCGCGCGGCATATCCTGTGCGCCCTTCACTTTGTATTCGCCGCGCATTTCACTCACAGCCTTTGCAGACATTTCCTCGGTGAGATCATGAATCTCCTTGTGGATGCTGATTGGCACAATACCGTTTTCTTCATTATATTTCATCTGCTTGGCGCGGCGGCGGTTGGTCTCGTCAATGGCGCGTTTCATCGAGTCGGTCATACGGTCGGCGTACATGATGACGCGCCCGTTCACATTGCGCGCCGCGCGGCCAATGGTCTGGATCAACGCGGTATCCGAGCGCAGGAAGCCCTCCTTGTCGGCATCCAACACAGCAACGAGCGAAACCTCGGGCAGGTCGAGACCTTCGCGCAACAAATTGATTCCCACGATCACATCGAACGTACCCAACCGCAAATCGCGCAGGATGCCCACGCGCTCGAGCGTTTCCACCTCCGAGTGCAGGTAT
>JBBIUO010000372.1:2811-3991 GCA_037440205.1 Chloroflexota bacterium | reverse complement strand
AAGGTTGTTCGTAGTGGCGACTTCAGTCGCTCTTTACCCGAACGACTGACGCGAAGCGGTTACTACGCTTTCGTGATCCACTAATTATCAGTACTCCATGGAAGCGCGTATTCGGCGGTCTCTACCGCCCACGAAGCATTGCACTAGAGAGTGCAAACTACGCGAGGTTTTCGTGGTCTACCGATTATTTGCCTCCTGTCATGCTTTTTTAATACTCCAGCCCATTGATTTATGTCATCATGGTAGAAGATGACCTGAACAGGCATTGTCGAGGTCTGTTCGGTCATTTGGCCGTGTGTGCGGCTGGAGGTCAAGATGTTTGCACGAAAACTTTTTGTTGGGGTGATGCTGGCAAGTCTGGCGCTTTCCCAACTCACAATTTCAGCGGCGGGGGCGAAGGCTTGCAATCAGGCTCAATTCATTTCTGACCTGACGGTGCCGGACGGCACATCGTTTTCACCGGGGACTTCGTTCGTAAAAACCTGGCGGTTGATGAACATCGGCTCCTGCACATGGACGGCGGCCTACAGCGTGGTCTTTGTCAGCGGGGAGAAACTCAATGCGGCATCACCGATCAGCCTTCCCGTTACGGTCGAACCGGGCCAGATGGTGGATATCTCCGTCAACATGACTGCGCCCACGTCGAGCGGTCACTATCGCGGATATTGGATGTTGAATGATTCCAGCATCACAGGCGGCTCGTTTGGGATTGGGCCGACGGGCAGTGATCCATTCTGGGTGGATATCAACGTGCTGGCGACCAGCGCCGTGATCTATGATTTTGTTGCCGGTGCGAATTACGCCGAATGGAAGAGCGGGGCAGGGGTGTTGCCTTATCCGGGCGCAAGCGGCGATTCGCGCGGCTATTCCTACAAACTGGATGCGCCGAGGCTGGAAAACGATTCAATCGATTCGCTCCCCGGCCTGCTGACTGTTCCGCAAAATAAATACAACGGCTACATCCAGGCTACCTATCCCGAATTTCTTGTAAGCAAGGGTGATCATCTTCAAACGCTGGTCAATTGCGAGTTTGGGGCAACGGGCTGTTACGTCACATTTGGCGTGGACTATGTCACATCCACCGGAAGCGTGAAAGGACTTTGGACGTGGAAGGAAGCCCACGATGGGAAGTTTTATCGCGCCGATATTGACCTGAACAAATTGGCCGGGCAAAAGGTAA
>JBBIUO010000372.1:0-2796 GCA_037440205.1 Chloroflexota bacterium | reverse complement strand
TTATCTGCCGGAAGCGCAAGCGGCGACCGCGCGGTGTGGGGATCGCCCCGGATTGTGCGAACCAGTTCCGAGGTCCCGCCTGTGCCGCCCGCCACACTCACGCCATTGCCGACGATGACTCCCACGTTGACTCCATTTGCAACCTCGCCTTCCATTTCTCCTCCGGGTTGCAACAAGGCCTCCTTCGTTGCAGACATCACCGTGCCGGATGGGACTCTCTTTTCTCCGGGAGCATCGTTCACCAAAACATGGCGAATCAAAAATAGCGGTTCCTGCGGCTGGACGACGGCCTATCAATTCATCTATTACAGCGGGGAACAAATGGGCGCGCCCACGGCGATCAATTTGCCAAAGGCAATCGCTCCCGGCCAGACCGTTGACCTGTCTCTCAATATGACGGCTCCGACAGCGCCGGGAAAGTATCGCGGCTACTGGATTTTGAAAAACGCGGCCGGTGAATTATTCGGCATCGGCGCAAACGCATCCATGCCCATTTGGATCGAGATCAACGTGACCGGCTCTGCGGCCATCGGCACAGGCTATGATTTTGTTGCGAATGTCTGCTCGGCAGAGTGGAAGAGCGGCGCGGGCATTCTTCCATGCCCTGGCACGGACGGCGATAAAAGCGGTTTCGTCGTAAAACAGGATTCAACGAAATTGGAAGACGGCACGACGAGCGCTTCGCCCTCCCTGCTGGTTGCGCCGCAATATAAATACAACGGCTACGTTCAGGGAATTTATCCCACAGTGACTGTCCAGCCCGGGGACCGTTTCCGCACAACAGTGGGCTGTGAATTTGGCACGAGTTGTTACGTCACCTTCAAATTGGATTATATGACCGCCGCCGGAACAATCACGAACTTCTGGGCATGGCGCGAACAAAACGAAGGCCGTCAAAGTAACATTGATTTGGATTTGACTCCGTTGGTCGGGCGAAGTGTGCGATTCATTCTCACTCTCTCTGCGAATGGTTCCCCCGCCGGGGATCGCGCGGTTTGGACTGCGCCGGTCATTGTCCGCACGAATATTCCGCCCACGCTCACGCCGACGATGACTCCCACGCCGCAAATCAACGACTGGCTCACGTACACCAACACGGATTACGAATTCCAATTCAAATACCCGAAGACTGCGCAGGTCACAAACGTGGAAGCGAACACGATCAACATGACCCTGCCCATCGCGCCCGGCACGAACCTGAGAGAGAAGACCCTGCAAGTGATCGCTGTGGAAAACGCCGATCCATGCAGCAGTTATCTCGGCAGGTCATCCATGTTAAGCACCTCCGAGACCGTTGTGATCAATGGAATCACCTTCCTCAAGGAAACCGGCGGAGATAGCGCCGCCGGTCAAATCCATCAATGGGTGGCGTACTCCACGCTTCGGGAAAATATCTGTGTTACGTTCGATTTCATCCTGCACAGCACGAACCCGGGCAATTACCCAACGCCTCCGCTGGTCTTCAATGAAGCCGCCGAACTCGCCGTGCTGACCGACATGATCTATTCGTATGCCTGGCTGGGCGGCACGCCCACGCCGACCTTCACGCCCACGCCGTTGCCCGCTGATTGGCTCGGTTACACCAACGTAAAATATGGCTTCAAGTTCAGGTATCCGCCGCGGCTCGAGGATCTGCCCAACCCGGATTCCAATTACGCCCGCATAGATTTGCCTTTCAACCATAACACGAACCTGACCCAGAAATACCTCGAAGTCGTTGTGGTGGAGAATGCCAATCCATGTCAAAGCCCACTGGCAACGCAATCCATATTGCGGACCTCCGAGAACATAACGATCAACGGCATCCCCTTCCTGAAACAAGCGGGAGATGAGGGCGGTATGAGCCATTTGTATGAATGGCTCGCTTATTCCACGCTCAAAGGCAATGCCTGCATCAGCATGGACTTTATGTTGATTTCCGTCTCTGCGATTGATCCCCCTCCACCGGTCTTTGATAAAGTGGCCGAGTCTATCGTCTTCACAGATATCATGTCCACGTTTGAGTGGCTGGCTCCAACGCCAACACCCACACCTACGCCGGACCCGGCGGCGTATGTCCAATCTATTGTGGATGTTTTGAATGCGAAAAACTTCGATGCCGCAAAAGCCATGATGGATCAAACCACTTTCGCATTCGGCTATTGGGAGTCGGAGGGGATATCCTCCACGCCGGACGAGGCCATTGCGTCATTGCGAGACCGCTATCTCGGAGCGACTGCGTTGGCGTCCCACCCAACAGAAGATTTGACGGCTTTGCTGGGCGGATTGAATCCGTATGCGATCATGGGTCTCGATCCCGCCAAGTCGCAGGCGTTGTTCGTCACTGGCTGGGGTTCGGATGGTCAGACGGAGGCGATTCTCTACGCCACCCGCCGCGCAGATGGAAGCTTGTATTGGTTTGGCATGCTCGTCGCGCCGACAGGATTCATTCATGGCGAACCTCCACCGGTCACATTGATCGGGCCGTACGCCGTGATAAACGTCGTGCCGAATGATGTGTTGAACATCCGCGCGGGCGCCGGCACCTTCTTCCAGGTGCTTGGGACATTTGCCTGGAACGCCACCAATGTCATGAGGACAACAGAACCAAGCCAAAGCGCGGAAGGATCCGAGTGGGTCGAGGTCATGCGCCCCGATGGAGGCAAAGGCTGGGTCAGTTCCAATTTCCTGACCGAATATGTAACGCATGATGCCTTCTGCGCCGATTCACGCATCGCGCCGTTGATCGCGCAATTGAAAGATGCCATGAACCAGTCGAATGGTGCGCTGCTTGGCTCGCTGGTCAGCCCGAAGCAT
>JBBIUO010000371.1:0-4009 GCA_037440205.1 Chloroflexota bacterium | reverse complement strand
AATGGCTGTGGGTCTTCTTCGAAAAATTGACCGGCGACCCCGTGGCCGAATTCAAACAACTCTACGACCACCTCAACCTGCCGTGGACCGATTCCATCGCGAACGAGATCGAGCGAAGCACCACCGGCATGGACGGAGGCTACTACAACGTCCAGCGCGACAGCCGCAAACAGGCCGGCAAATGGCGCAAATCTCTCACGCCCGAACAGATCGAAGCTGTCCGCAAGGGAAGTCTGCCGTTTGAAACAAATTTGTATGAGTCATTTTGATTGACATTCTCAAGGAAAGTTTTTCGTACATGCTCAAAAAACTCCCATCCCTCACCGTCCTCCCCGGCAACATCATCGTCCTCGCAGGCCTTGCCCTGCTCGCCTGGCTCGGCTTCTACAACCGTTACTGGGCCGATGACTGGTGTTACAGCGCCGACGCCCGCCAGCTCGGAACCATCCCCGCCACACTGCAATATTTCGACGCGGAAAAAACAGGCTACTCTTCCAATCGTTACTCACTCACCTTCTTCTCCGCACTGACAGAAAACACACTCGGCATGTTCGGCAATCAACTCGTCGCCGCGCTCACCATTTCAATCTGGCTCCTCGGCCTCGTGTGGACCGGCTGGAATGTATCCAAACTCATCAAGCCAATTCCATTTGCCACGCTGTTACTGGCATCGTCGCTTTTGCTTTTTTACAACCTCTATCTTTCGCCGCAACGTTTCCAGATTTTATACTGGCGTTCGGGCGTGCTTCCATACAGCGCCGCCGTTGTCTTTTGGCTGATCATTCTCGGCTTCGTCACGCATCAAATGAATCTCGCCGCGCCCGCAAAATGGATCAACTACGTCGTCGCGCCGCTTGCCTTCATCGCGGCGGGACTCGGCGAGATCAGTTGCGTGTTTCTTTTCAGCGGCGCAACACTTTTCCTCATCGCAACATGGCGGGCAAAAAAGCAACAACAAGCATGGGCAGAAAAATCATTCCAGACCCTTTTCATCGCATGGCTGTTTTTACTCCTCGGCATGATCGCGCTCATCGTCTCGCCCTCCAACGCGCGCGTCGCAAACATGGATGTCAAACGCAGCAGCATCTTCCTCGTCCCCTTCATCTCGCTCAAACATGCGATTGACTTCATCGTCTTTTCTTTGAAGGATTTGCCCGTACCGCACGCCATCTTCATCGGAATGTTCCTCAGCCTCGGCATTATCTCAGCAAAAGAAAACGCTTCGCCCTTAACTGTGAAACGGGTCGCTGTTCTATTGGCATTCACCGCCCTGATCACGTACCTGCTCATCACCGCCATCCAGGCCCCCAGCGCGTACTTCTACAGCGCCACCCCCGATCCACGCGGACAGTCACTTGCGCGATTCACCCTGCTCTTCGGCCTCGCCGTCATGGCATGGATCGTGGGCACGTGGGCCGCCGAAAACATAAAAGGACAATGGCTTGCGCTTTCATCTGTGATTATCCTGCTCGCAGGCTTCGCCTACACCGCGCGGAGCATCACCAACATCTACGGCGAACTGGATGGATTCATCTACCGCGCCCAAATCTGGGACGAACGCGACGCCCTCATCGAATCCGAAAAAGCGAAGGGCAACATGCTCATCGAAGTCCCAGCCATTGACACAGGCGAAATCCACACCCGCGACATGTTCGGCTCCACCGGCAAAGGCTGGACTCAATTCTCCCTGAATTGCGGCGCCCGCTATTACGGCGTGGATGGGTTGAAAGTGAAGCAGTAAAAATTTATGTCATTGCGAGGACGCTCTTGTTCGTGTCCGAAGCAATCCCCCGTATATCTGGAGATTGCTTCGTCGCCAAAGAACGGCTCCTCGCAACGACACAGGAATTAACCATGACCTACCTCCCCAGCGAATCCCGCTACCAAACCATGCGCTACAACCGCTCCGGCCGCAACGGACTCAAACTCCCTGCCGTGTCGCTTGGCTTGTGGCACAACTTCGGCGGCGTGGATGTATTTTCCAATAGCCGCGCCATGGTCTTGCGCGCCTTTGACCTCGGCATCACCCACCTTGACCTCGCCAATAATTACGGGCCTCCCCCCGGTTCGGCGGAAGAAACCTTCGGCCAGATCATCGCCAAAGATTTACGTCCGCACCGCGATGAACTCATCATTTCATCGAAGGCAGGCTATACCATGTGGGACGGCCCCTACGGAGATTGGGGTTCGCGCAAATATCTTGTCGCCAGCCTCGATCAAAGCCTCAGCCGCATGGGTCTCGGTTACGTGGATATTTTCTACCACCACCGCCCCGACCCCGAAACTCCGCTCGAAGAGACCATGCAGGCGCTCGATTTCATCGTCCGCAGCGGGCGGGCCTTGTACGTCGGCGTCTCCAACTATCCCGCCGACAAGACCCGCGAAGCCGCAAAAATCCTCCGCGAACTCGGCACGCCCTGTTTGATTCACCAGCCTGTTTACAGCATGTTCAACCGCTGGGTGGAAGATGAACTGCTTGGCACATTGAAAGAAGAAGGTATCGGCTGTATTGCCTTTTCCCCACTCGCACAGGGTCTGCTCACCGATAAATATCTCGGCGGCGGAATCCCCGAAGGCTCGCGCGCCTCGAAAGCGCACGGCTTTCTCAAACCCGCCAACATCACCGACGACAAACTGGGCAAAGTCCGCAAGTTGAACGACATTGCCAAATCACGCGGACAGACTCTCGCGCAAATGGCGCTGGCCTGGGTTCTGCGTCACGAAGCCATGACCTCCGTTTTGATCGGCGCAAGCAAAGTGGAACAAATTGACGACGCGGTGGGAATGTTGAAACACCTCGATTTCACGTCAGGGGAACTTGAAAGGATCGAAGGAATATTAAAGTAGGTCAGGCTTTCAGTCTGACCCTCTTCGTGAACAAGAGATTTGGCGGGTTGCAAACCCGCCCTACAAACACCCCCGAGCCATTGTGAACTCGGGGGGTGTTTTATGGAGCAATAATCTTATCAGCAAGTTCCGGGTAAACCCTTTGAAAATCTTTTTGATTTAGCGTAACCACCAAATCCACATCAGATTTTTGCGCAGCCTGAAGAATCAAGGCGTCATATGTCGCGCCACCGACAACTCCAATATCAGCAAGTAGTTCAATGACTTGGGAATAATCTTGTTTATCCAAAGCCACCACTGTAAGTTTTTGGAGAACATTATGCTGAATAAGTTGCCGCGCTTCATCAGGTGAAATACGAGGATGAACAGGCAAGGTGGTGAGAATGGAATAAAGTTCGGCAAGTGAGTGCGCCGCAATAACGCCCTTATCTTCTCCGGTTGTCACACGTTTAAGCCAGGCCAACCCCTGCTCATGAAAAGGATGTGCCTCAACCATCGCGGCAACAAGAATGGAAGTATCCAGCAGAATTTTCACAAACTCGCCCTCTGCAAAAGGTCAAAAACCCGCCTGTCGCGCTCATGGCGCGTTACATCGGCCAGACTGCCAATTGCCGTGACTCTGGCAACCAACATGCCATCCTTTTCCACGATCGAAGTAATTTTGGGCTGAACCGTTAACCGCACGCCATCCTGTTCCCCCACTTCAACCACTAAAACCATCCCAGGGGATAAATGCAGGCGTTCCCGCAAAGACGCGGGAATGAAAATGCGTCCCAATTCATCCAAAGATACTTGAATTACTTGATTCATCTCGTTCCTCGCAATTCCTTTTCACAACTATACAACCCTTTCCAGGTTTTGACAACTTGCGTCATCCCCTCCAAATCTTGAAATCCTTCAAACTCGAACCGCCCAAAAATTCGCGGACGATGGAATTGGCGGGGATCAAATCTGGGTCCAACGGTAGGAACCATTCGAGGAAGGCGAGCAATCTTCGGGCTTCGATGAATTCGGGGGAGCGATATTGCACCTGTCGCAGAAGCGGCTCCACCAGCGGTTTAAGCGCGGCCAGTTCATACACCAGCGCTGAGTTGAACATCACATCGGCATTTTCCTGATACGGGAAGATGTGCCGCTTCTCGCCGCGCCGCACCGACTCCCA
>JBBIUO010000370.1:714-4012 GCA_037440205.1 Chloroflexota bacterium | reverse complement strand
GACCGCCGCCACTCGGTATCGATTGCGAAGCGCGGAAGAAAAAGACGCGCCTTCCGGGTAGTTGTTTTGATCCATGTTCATTCGTATTTCTCCCGAAAGCGATTGACCACCCACTGGCTGACAAGGTTCAACACCAGAGTCACAAGGAACAACATCAACGCAATGGCAAACAGGCTGATGTAGTCAATGGAATTATAGGAAAGGTCGCCGCCGCTGATTCGGGCGATGTGACCGGTCATGGTCTCGGCGGCCTCCAATGGATTGAACGAAAAATTCGGACCGGAGCCTGATGCCACGGCAACGATCATTGTCTCCCCGACAGCGCGCGATATGCCAATGATGATCGCCGCGCCGATGCCGGATAAGGCGGCCGGCAGGACGATCTGCAAACTGGTTTCAACTTTGGTCGCGCCCATGGCGTATGCGGCCTCCCGCAGGGAACGCGGAACGGCGCTCAGGGCATCCTCACTCATCGAAGAGATCAGCGGCAGGATCATGATTCCCATCACCAGCCCCGCCGAAAGCATGTTGTACACCTGGAGTTGATCGCCAAAAAAGTTTTTCAGAATGGGCGTGACAAAAAGCAGGGCAAAATATCCATAAACGACGGTCGGAATCCCTGCCAGAATTTCCAGGATCGGTTTCAGGATGGAACGCATCTTCGGGGAGGCATACTCGCTGAGGTAGACCGCAGATGCAAGTCCAAGTGGAAGCGAGATCAGCATGGCAATCACACTCGTCACAAGAGTGGCAGAGACCAATGCCCAAATCCCGTATTGGCCGATGCCCGGCTGCCATTTCGTTGTCCCCAAAAATTTGAACAAGGTGACATCGGGATTGTTGAAAAAGAGCATGGCTTCCTTGCCTAATTCATACACGATGGCGATGGTTGTGAAAATGGACAGAATGCCGGCCAGGAAAAGCAGTGCCTGAATGGCGCTTTCTGCAATCCTGAATTTCTTTTTCAAATCGAACTGGCGGAAATTTTGTGTTTCCATTGCTGGCAGGTTGAGGGTTTCTTCCTTCATGATGGTTCTTTCGATATCGTCCGGTTGCGGTAAAAAAATCGCGGCTCATGTGTGGAACATGCGGGTCCGACGCTAGAGAGCGTCTCTTACGCTTCCATGGGCGGCGTAAATCGCATATGCCTTACAGCAGAATTGGGCTGGCCCCATTTTCAGAGGCCAGCCCGTCACTTTATTTTTTACCTGTTATTACTTGCCAAGAGCGGTCGCCCAGGCGCTCAACGCGGCATCGAGTTCGGCGGCGGGAGCGGGGAAGTAACCGACATCCACAATGTTGTCGTTGACGTTGCTCAGGTAGAAGTAGATGAACGCGGCCACCTGCGGTTTTTCCTGCATGATCTTCGCATCCGAGTAGATGAAGAGCGGGCGAGCCAGGGGATAAGAACCATCATCCACAGAGGCCTGACCGGGCTCCACACCTTCGATGGCGATGGCCTTCAGAGCGCCCTGATTCTCGGCGAAGTAGGCATAACCGAAGTAACCGATGGCATAGGGACTGCCTTCAATGCCCTGAACAAGAACGTTGTCATCCTCAGAGAACTGGGCTCCTTCGAGACCGAGCAGGGCCTCTTCGCCAAGTTTCGTATCGGCTTTGCCTTCCACATTCGGGGTCAGGGGAGCAACGACCGCTTCAACCATGTAATCGAATGTGCCGCTATCCGCGCCGGGGCTGTAGACTTCGATGGTCTCGGCAGGGTAGGCAGGATCAACCTGATCCCAGGTTTTGAACTCGCCAATCAAAATCCTGCCGAGTTGTTCCTTGGTGAGTCCGGTAAGGAAATCATTCTCGCCGCTCACGACGACAGCCAGGGCATCGGTTCCTACACGGAACTCGACAGGTTCGCGGCCGATGGCGGCGCAGGCTTCCTTCTCGCTATCCTTGATCGGACGGGAGGCATTGGAGATGTCGGTCTCGCCGGTCTTGCAGAAGCGCTCGAAACCAGCGCCGGAGCCGATGCTGTCAACCGTCACGTTACCGGCAAAGCCTTCCTGCTGGAACAACTCCGCCATGCGCTCGGAAAGCGGGAACACAGTGGAGGAACCGGCAGTGACCACGTCACCGGAAACGGCGTCCGGTGCGTACATCGCCATCGGGTCTTCCGTGGGAACGGCGGTGGGTTCAACAGCGGGAGCCTCAGTGGGGGCGTCGGTAGGCTCGGCAACAGGAGCCTCGGTGGCGGCAGGCGCGCCGCAGGCGGCAAGCAACATGCTCAAGGCCGCCATAACGAACAAAATGGAACGAACAGATTTGGACATTTCTTTTCTCCTATGTTTTATAGAACGATGCGGATGATAACAACGGGCTTTTAAAGTCAATGGAAGGATGGGTTAACGTCTTGTTAAAGATTGAAGCGGGACGACGAAATAAAAAAAATGCCGCTATCGCTGGCGGATATCGCATCCGAAACGGAGGGATTAAAAAAACCACCCGCCAACCGGGCGGGTAGCGGCCTCAAAGAGGCAAAAGGAAGGAGGAGAAAACGAACTATGCGCGCTTGTGTTTCTTCAAATAATCACGGCGTTTACGCGAGGCATCCACGCCAAAGACAACCATCATCGAGACAAAAATGACCGAGGGCAGGATCGTTTCCATGGGCTCTCCATTTCGATGACCCCATCATACATCAAAGCAATTATTTTCGACTTAAGAGCCAGTTAACATCTGGTAAACAATTATGAAAAGCAGGTCAGGCGGGAATGACGAAATAAAAAATACTTCCACGCCCCTCTTCGCTCTCCGCCCAAATTTTTCCGCCGTGCGCCTCCACGATATGCTTCGAGATCGAAAGACCCAGCCCGGTGCCTGAACCTGTGCGGGAACGATCCACGCGATAGAATCTTTCGAAGATGCGGGGGAGACTCTCCGCCGGGATTCCGACTCCCGAATCCCGCACAGCGAATCGCACATAGCCGATAGTTGATTCTGCTTCGAGAGAAATTTCTCCCCCCGGTTTTGTGAACTTGACCGCGTTGTGAATCAGATTCACCAGCACCTGCTCCAGCCGCGATTTATCCGCGCGGATGGCGGGCAGGTTGTCGGCGCATTTCGTGTGCAATTTCAAACTCGCGCGTTCGGTTTGCAATCTCATTCGGTCCGAGGCCGATGCAAGCAAATCCCTCGGAGAAAGCGGCGCAAGGATAAGTTCCACCTGCCCCGATTCAATTCTGGAAAGATCAAGCAGTTCCTGCGCCATTTGCGTCAACGCATCCACTTCGGTGATGATCCTGCCGAGGAAACGCGGCCCAGCAACCGGGTCCGAGATTGCCCCGTT
>JBBIUO010000370.1:0-689 GCA_037440205.1 Chloroflexota bacterium | reverse complement strand
AGGGCTTTGAGTGAAGCGAGCGGAGTCCGCAACTCATGCGACACGTTGGAGATGAAGTCCCGCCGCACGGTTTCGAGTTTCCACACCCGTGTCAAATCCTGCACGAGCAAAAGACTGCCGCCCGCATGTTCATCGGGAATGACGATGAGTTGCAAAAAATGTTTTCGCGCCGGCAATTCAACAGATTCGGTTTGCAGTTCACGGGTCTGCTGGCTTCGCCGCCAGGTTTCGATCAATTGATGATTGCGAACCACCTCGGCCACACTGCGCCCGGCGGGATTCTCCACCTCGAAAAGTTTTTGCGCCGCAGGGTTGGCATATTGCACCTGTCCCGTTGAATCGGCGATGAGCACGCCGTCGGTCAATTGGGCAAGGACGGTCGAAAGGCGGGTGGTTTGTGAGTTTAAAGTTGCAAGTTGCAGGTCGAAGGTTGTTTTGAGAGAGGCGATTGTGTTTGAAAGATTTTCAAGATTTTTGACATCGGTGGGTAAATTTTCAGGATGATTGTGAATGATCCTGGAGTACGCATCGAGCCGCTTCTTCAAATCAAAATACCGCCACGCAAACCACGCGGCGACTGACAAAACGAGGGCAATGGCCGCCCAGTATGCCAAATTCATCCTTCATCCTTCATAATTCATCCTTCAAATCTATACCCTCCCCCACGCACCGTCACGATCCGCACCGGG
>JBBIUO010000369.1:0-4013 GCA_037440205.1 Chloroflexota bacterium | reverse complement strand
TGGAGAAGTACCCACCAAGGCCCAGGCGGAGGAGGTGGAGGCAGAATGGATCAAACGCTGTCACGTTCCCCAGCATGTGTTTTCCATGCTGAGAGGGATGCCCAAACATACCCACCCGATGACGCTTTTCATCCTTGCCATCCAATCGCTGGCGACCGAGTCTGAGTTTTCCCGCAAATATCAGGCGGGCATGAAGAAGGACGAATACTGGGTGCCTGCATTGGAGGACTCGCTGAACCTCACAGCGGAACTTTCCACCGTTGCCGCGTTCATCTACAACCTGAAATATGGCGACGGCAAACTGCCCGAACTCGCCCCGAACCTCGACTACGGCGCGAACTTTGCGAAGATGCTCGGGGTGAAGGATCAAAAGGGATATGCCGATCTCGCCCGTTTGTATTTCATCCTGCATTCCGATCACGAGTCGGGAAATGTGAGCGCGCACGCCACCCATCTGGTGGGCTCATCGCTTGCGGATATTTACTACGCCTTCTCTGCCGGCATGTGCGGCCTGGCCGGTCCCCTGCACGGACTTGCGAATCAGGAATGTCTCGGCTGGCTGTTGGATGTGTACAAGAAGTTCAATGGCGTTCCCTCCCGCGATGACCTGTATAAATTTGCCTGGGATACGTTGAACGGCGGCAAGGTGATTCCCGGATACGGTCATGCGGTTTTGCGTGTGCCCGATCCACGCTTCACGGCGCAGATGAACTACGCCAAGAGGCATTTCCCGCAGGATGACCTGGTACGCCTCGCGGACATGGTCTTCGACGTGGTTCCCGCTGTGTTGAAGGAACAGGGCAAGGCCAAGAATCCCGCCCCGAACGTGGACGCGATCAGCGGCACGTTGCAGTATTACTATGGCGTGCGCGAATTCGATTTTTACACGGTGTTGTTCGGTGTGGGACGCGCCCTCGGCGTCACTGCCAACTACATTTGGGCGCGCGCGCTGGGTATGCCGATCGAGAGGCCAAAATCGTTGACGACGAAGATGCTGGAAGACGCCGTGGCAAAAACGGCACAGCCCGCGTAGCCTGCAAAAAAATCAACTCCCGAAACGACAGGTTTGTTTCGGGAGTTTTTGTTTACTCGGATTTGTGATGTTCATCGTCGGCGATCTCGAACTTGACCAGCCGCACGATCCTTGCCTGCGCCCGCAGATACCAGGGGACGATCTGTTTTGCGTGCTCCAGGCTTTCGGCTTCCACGATGGCCCAGCCGGTGTGGTCGTTATCTTTACAACCCCACTCGAATTGATGTAAATATCCCGCGGCGTGAAGGTCTTGTATCACCTGGTCGCATTTTTCGATGGGGTGGGGGGATTCGATGATAAACCGTTGCATGTCTTCTCCTTTACTTGTAATCATTGACCGATAAGATGAAGAGATTATAGGACGTTTGGGGGCAAAATTCAATTGCTATCTGTGTTCTCTGGCATGATCCATTGGGACAGTGCGGCGCGTGGGCGACGTTAGAGAACGTTGCTTACGCGCCAGTTCTAACGGTAGTCTTTGGCGATGGCTTCCATGTTGATCAGTTTGCTGTCGAGGCGGATGTAGATTCCGTTTTCGAGTTTTCGGTATTGAGTCGTTCCGATCATGAATTCGGCGAGCGGCTCGAAGTTATCGGCAATGAGATCGGGGCGGAGATGAATGATGCTGTAGAAATAATCCCATTTGTTGTGACCGGGATAGAACCCGCCGTGTCCCTCCCCTTTGGCGACGACAGGATCGTTAAGCCCGAGCAGGTCAATGGTGGTGCGTTCGGAATAGTAGGGAATCTGCCCCGCGGCGTGGACCGCGATCACGGCTTCGGGTGAGGTTGATTCGGCGAGAAAGAGTCCCAGTTTCACCCGACGGATGTCGGCTTTGAGGAGGGGAGCGTTGTCAATGAGTTGGGTGAACCAGGGTTCGCCGCTGATGACGAGCAAGACGATGACCGCGAGGGGGATGGCAGGATTCACCTTTGGGGAGGTCAATGCCGATTGGGGCTGGGCAGTTTTCAGGTCGGTGAGGATGCGGCTCGTCATCCAACTGAAAAGAAGAATGAGCGCGGGCATCCCCTGTGTGATGAATCGATTCGCGGCGTCCGTTTCGGGTTCGGCGTAGTCGCCGCCGACGTAGATGGAGTAGGCGCACTGCGCGAGGAAGATGCCGAGGAGGAGAAACGCTTCGCGGTTGCGTTGAAGTTTATAAAAGAAGATTCCAGCGAGCGAGAATAAAAAGAGGAGCAGGGTGTCGCGCGCGGCGAATTGAACGAAGACCAGCAGGCCGCGCTCGATGCGTTCGAGCGCGGTGAAGCCGGTCATTTTTTGGTAGTAGGTGGTGGGGAGAAAATCGCCGAAGTAGATTTTTTGAAAAAGGAAAACGCCAAGCAGTGTGACGGCGGCGAATGCGATGGGGAGAATGGCGGCGCGTTTGTTTTTGATGAGCAGGTACAACGCGATGGGCGCGATTGAGACAATGGCATCCACGCGGACGAGGATGGCGATGGCAAAAATGATGCCGATGAGAATGGGGCCTTTATTCGAGATGGAAAAAAGGACGGCGAGACTGACGAGCCAGGTGAGCAGGCCAACTTCCAAACCGCGCAGCGACCAAAAGACGAGCGGAAAATAAAATGCAGTGACGATGGCGGCCAGCGTGGGCGCATATTTCGATTCGGGTTGGAGCGTTTCGGCGATTTTGAAAACCGTGTGAATGTTTGCAAGCAGGATCCCCAGCGAGGTGAGCATGACCGCAAGTGAAATTTTTGACGCGGGAAACGGGAAGAGATGCAGGACGGCGAGGTAGAGAGTCCAGCCGAGGTTGGTGAATCCTTCCACAGGCGGCTGGCCGATGTTCCAGACGAGGCCGTGACCCTGCGCGAGGTTGCGGGCATAGCGCATGGAGATCATCGCATCGTCCACGAGGGTGAAGTATCGCTCGCCTTTGATGATGAACGAGGTGCCGATGATGAAAATGAGATAGAAGGTTGCGGAAATGATGAGAATGATTTTGATCGAGGCGCGGTTGTTCATGGGTTTTGGGATTATATCGCAGGGGAAAAATAAAAAGGCTGACGAGGCATTCGCCAGCCTGTGAACAACTTGAAATTTAACGCAAAGCCGCCAGGACGCCAGGGTAATAATTTTCCTTTGCGGCTTTGCATCTTTGCGTTAGAAAACCCTGTACGAGATCGATGTCGGGAAATATCACCCCACCCGCGGCGCCAACGCCGCCAATTCTGCGCGCAGTGATTCGATGATGGCCGCGTTCCCGCCCTCATTGCCGAGTTTTGTGAACTGTTCTTTTTTATGTGCGAGTTCGCCACAAACTTGATAAAAGCGCGACGTTGCCCTGCCGCTCAATCCCGCCGTCGTCAGGGTCCATGGGGAAAGAGCCTTGCGATACTGCTCCGCCGAGATCAAGCCTGCGGTGACTTCTTCGTACAGGCGGTTTTTCACGACGTTGCGCTCGTGGTTGATCATCCAAATGATAAAGCCAAGCATCAACGTCCAGCCGATCCAGTCCACGAACGTGCCTGCGGCGAGGCCTTCGAGTCCGCCGATCAAACCGCCGAAGGTGTTGTGGAAGGCGTGCGTGATCACCGCCACGCCGTAGCCGACGAACGGCGCGATGAATTTGACGAGCGCGTTCCGATTCGTGCGCGAAACGGCAAACCCGATCCCTGTGAAGGCAGTGTAAAAAGGATGTTGCCAGCCCACCAGGATCACGCGGATGAAAGCGAGGACGAATAATCCGCCCCAGCCGCCCTCCTGATAGCCGTTGCGGAAAATGTACAACGTGTTCTCTGTCGCGGCGAAACCGAGCGCGGCAATGCCGCCGTAGATAATGCCGTCCAAAATCGAATCGAATTCCTTGTAGAACAGAAAGAACACGATCGCCACCGCGAGTCCTTTGAGAAACTCCTCCACGATGGGCGCGACAATCGAAGTGGTGCCAACGTCCGCCGCGCCTTCCGAACCCGTGACCATGAAAATGCCGATGCCAAACGCCGTGTTGATGATGAAC
>JBBIUO010000368.1:3382-4056 GCA_037440205.1 Chloroflexota bacterium | reverse complement strand
GGTGATATCCTCCCAATCGCGCCACCCGATGAGAAGGAGTTTTTCCGCTTTACTTTCTTCATTGTTCATAAGTTGTCCGGCGTGTTCCATGTATAACTCTTCAATCTCTTTGGGGGAAAAGAACTTCAACCCCGCGCCGAAACGGGCATAGCGCTGACGATAGTCACGATAACTGTGCGCGTCGTCTGCGACGAAAGACGGCAGTTCCAGTCCTTCATCCAAATTTCTCAACGCGCGATTCACCTCCTCTTCGCCGTATTTTTTGAATACCGCCTGCCCGCGCGGGTCTTCAGGTTTTACTTTGGAGAGCATCATCATGAGCAGTTCGGATGTCAATTCCCTGCGGAGTTGGACGATGGCTTCCCGTTCTTCGGGCGTGGGGTAGCCTGTTCGGTGTTTGAGCCATTCGATTTGCAGGCGTGGGGTTGGTCTGGCGGATTGTCGTTTGCGTTTACTCATGGTGTTCCTTTTCAGAATGGGAGATCGTCGTCATTGACTTCCGTGAGATCAAAATCATCGTCGTCGTCATCGAAGTCGTCTTCGTCGAATTCATCGTCCACCCATGAACCTTCGTCAATCCAGTCAATGACCGTACCGCCGCTTTCGGGATAATACGGACTCACAAGGTAATTCATGCCATGTTCCCATGTGACACGAAAGTCTTTGACGAGGAA
>JBBIUO010000368.1:0-3358 GCA_037440205.1 Chloroflexota bacterium | reverse complement strand
GTTAATTTTGGAATGGGCGAGAATGGATACAGTTGTGCAAGGACGATTTCCTTATCCTCGTCGGGGATGATGAATTCCTCCACGCTCGTTCCGTCAGGAAAATACATCGGCTTTGTGGGGTAGGGGAGTTTTTCTTCGATGGGAGTTTCGTCGGTTGAGAATTCACTGTTCATGGATGGCTCCTTGGCTGGCGGTCGTGGTCTATAGTCAGCGGTCTGCAGTCTGCAAACTTGCCCAATTCTTTACTTCTTTGATGTGATCGGGCGTGGTGCGGCAACATCCGCCGATGAGACGGGCGCCGTTCTCAAACCAGACTTTGGATTGTTGTCCGAATGCGTCGCAGGAGGTTTCTCCGTGCCAGGTGTTTGTGACAGCGTCGTATATTTCGCCTGAATTGGGGTAAACGATGACTGGCTTGCCAGTGTTCTTTTTGATCTCGCGAATCAAAGACGAAATATACAGCGGCGATGTGCAGTTGATTCCAATCGCCGCGACCTGCTCGAATTGATTCAGGTACGCGGCGCAATTGGCAATTTTTTCCCCGTTGCAGATGTGCTCGCCGTCTTTTGCGCTGAAGGTGAACCACGCGCTGACGTTTGGGAATTCGCCAAGTAATTGGATCAAGGCCCGGGCTTCGATCAGGCATGGGATGGTCTCGCAGGCTAAAAGGTCCGCACCAGAAGCGATGAGGGCTGTCACTCGCGGGCGGTGGAAATCCATCAATTCCTGTTCGGTCAGTTTGTAGCCGCCGCGATATTCCGATCCATCGGCAAGAAACGCGCCGTACGGCCCGACCGATCCCGCCACGAGTGGACGATTTCGGTTCGCACGATTCTTTTCATCAGACCAGAATTCATCTCGCGCGCTTTGCGCTATCTGCACGGATTTTTTCATCAGGTCGAGCGCCTGCTCTTTTGTCAAACCGCGTTTGGCAAAACCTTCGACCGTGGCCTGATAACTGGCAGTGATGGCGATGTCTGCGCCTGCGTTGAAATAATCGAGATGCACCTGGCGGATGAGTTCGGGCTGTTCCATCAAAACTTTGGCAGACCAAAGCGCGTCGTTCAGGTCACAGCCGCGGCGTTCGAGTTCGGTGGCGAGGGCGCCATCCACAATGGCAAGTGAATTGTTTTTGAGGAGGGGGGTGAGAGGGTTCATCGGAAAGGATGAGTTATGAAGGATGAAACGTGCAACCTGTAACTTGTAACCTGCAACCATCATTGCCACGGAAGTTTTGCAAGATCCACGTTCCCGCCGCTGATGATAACGCCAATTTTGAGTTTGCTCAAATCAATCTTCTTTTCCCACAACACAGCGATGGCAACCGCAGACGATGGCTCGATGATGATCTTCGCGCGTTCCCAAACGAACTTCATTGATTCGATAATTCCCGTTTCACTCACGGTGACGATCTGCTCGACATTGTTTTGAATGATGGGGAATGTGAGGTCGCCAAGCGAAGTCAACAAACCGTCGGCAATCGTTTTCGGGTTTTCGGATGGAATGATTTTTCCTGCCTTCAACGAACGAAACGCATCGTCGGCCATTTCAGGTTCACCCGCAATCACGCGGATTCCCTTTTTGATTTCCGTCGCCGCGATGGATGTGCCGCTCAACAAGCCACCGCCGCCAACAGGCGTGATGATGACATCCAGATCAGGGATATCTTCAAGTAGTTCCATTGCCGCTGTGCCTTGACCTGCAATGACGCGCTCATCGTTATAAGGATGAACAACGGTCGCTCCCGCCTCGAGCCTGATCCTGTCCAATGCGCTTTCCCTCGCCGCAAGAGTTGGCTCACAAAACGTGATCTGACCACCATAACCCGCGACCGCATCCTTCTTCACCTGCGGGGCATTATTCGGCATGACAATGTACGCGGGGATTCCGCGCATCCTTGCCGCCAACGCCAACGCCTGCGCGTGATTCCCTGATGAATGGGTACAGACTCCGCGCGCGGCTTCCGCATCGGTTAATGAATAAACGGCGTTACACGCCCCACGAAATTTGAACGCTCCCACCTTTTGCAGGTTTTCGCATTTGAGAAAGACCTGCGCCCCCACTTTTTGGTTCAGGCTTTCGTTGGTCAATACAGGTGTGCGATGCGCGTAGAGTTTAATTCGCTCAGCGGCTTGCTGAATGTCGGTGAGGGTGAGGGGCATGGGCGGGTTCTCCAAAAAACAAAACCCCTTTGAGAAGGGGTGTTTTATCTGACAGCGATTTTCTTCTTTTTTGCAGGCATGGCTGAGATCAGCGCTCGTAATGCGACGTTGACTTCTGCGGCGTTGGTGAAAACTTTCGCCACATCTTCGTCGAGAATGACAATGACTGGTTCGCTTTTCATTTTCTCTGCAAAGCGGTTCGGCTTTGCTTTTTTGTAGTCAAAGCGGTATTCTGCCGACATTTCCTGAATTTTATTCGTTTTTTGACTTGGCGTTTTTTTCATAATCTTTGATCTCTATCTTTGTAGCTGGTCTCGCGCTGATGATTCTAATCGTATCTTCCTGTTTTTCGACAAAACATACCAAAAGCATCTTTCGCAAGGCAGACATCCCAATGATAATTTCTCGAAGTTCGTAATCTGAGTGGGAAATATCATCAAAAATCAATGCAAGCGGGTCTTTGAAAACTGTCACCGCCTCATCGAAACTGACTCCATGCTTTTTGATATTGCTTTCGGCTTTGGATGGGTCCCATTGAAACTTCATGGTTAAAGTATAGCATGGATGTTTTGTGCCGCCTATTTATTGTTTGGATTTTAATTCTGCGGGTCTTTCATTTGAGAGACAAACATCAAACTAACAAAAAGCAAAGCCACTGCAAGTAAGAGTGCCGGGGTAAAAGAACCATCAGCGGTCTTCAAGGCTTCCATAATATAAACGAAAACCACGGCGGCCTGTCCAAAGAGTTGGATCAATCCATTGGAGGTGCCTTCCGGCGTGGGATGAGTCACTTCGGCGGCATACTGCATGGCGACGGGCATCGCACTCGTCAGGAAGAATCCCAACACGAAAGCAGAACCAAACAACAGGGCGGAAGTCGAAGCGAAGGTCAGTCCGATCAGGCCCGGTATCGCGCCAATAAATGAAACAAACAGGTAACGCTGCCGCTTCCGTTGTTTATCCGATAACGCCGGGATGGCCACTGCGCCGATCACCCCGCCGACGATCATCAATGCGCCGAGTGTGCCTGCATCTGTGGGGGAGAATCCACGCGGACGGATGATTCCTTCGATCCATGTGGTGACGCCGTTGAAGATGCCAAGCCCGATAAATGAAATCGCCAAAGTAAACCACATCGCTTTGACGGTGAACGCATGTTTGAGGCCATCCAACATCAGGGCGCGGACTTCCATTCC
>JBBIUO010000367.1:0-4073 GCA_037440205.1 Chloroflexota bacterium | reverse complement strand
GTGCTTGGGCGCGAATTCGAAGTGCGCGTGTTGAGCAAAATGCTGCAAGCCGACGAGGAAAGTTTTTCACGCTGCATTGCCCAGGCTGAAAGTGCAAGCATCTGGAGTCCGCTGACCGAGATCGAATACATTTTCCGTCATGCCCTCCTGCGCGACGCGGCCTACTCGATGCAGTTGCAGGCGCGCCAGCGCGAGTTGCACGGGCTGGCTCTCTCTGCGATGGAGACGGTTTACTCTGGCGATCTCGAACCGCACTATGGCGAACTGGCCTACCACGCGGAACATGCAGGTTTGAAAGAGAAAGCGCTGCATTATTTGACACTGGCGGGAAAACTTGCTTTGAGCGTTTACCAAAACCAGCAGGCAATCGACTATTTCACCCGCGCCCTCGCCATCCTACCCGATGAGGATTTGCAGACAAGATGCAGCCTGCTCACCCTTCGTGTCGAGGGATATTACAACTTGAGCAATCATGAAGAACAGGCGCGTGACTTGGATGTTTTGGAAAATCTGGCGTCCCAACTCAAGGATGATGGTTTGCTGGCTCGCGCTTATATGAGGCGCTCTTATTATTTTGCCGCCTTGAGTGATTTCCAAAACGCGTTGAAATACGCCCTTTCGTCGAAAACCCTCTCGGAGAAAGCGCGCGATATCGAGGTTATCCTTGCCTTGTTCATTGTAATTCCCGGTACATTGTTGCGCCTCGGCAGGATATCAGAAGCCATGCAATATTCAACGGATGGACTTGCCTTTGCCCGGAGTGTCAAACATCGCCTGGGGGAGGGAAAAGCGCTGACCATTCTTGGTTTGGTATCTTTGGAAATGGGAGATGGAGCGGTTGCGGCGCGGCATCACGAACAGGCGCTCCTGATTGGCAGGGAAATCAAGGATAAGTATCTCGAGGCTATGGCGTTGAGCAACCTTGCCACCACGATGACGACATCCCAGGGCGATTATTCCACTGCGTTGGAATATTATGAGTGGGCGTACTCGATTGCCTGTGAGTTGGGAAACGGCAAAGGACAGGCTGCTACATTATCAAACATGGGCTGGCTTAACGGTATTTTAGGCAATTACCCTACGGCAATGGAGTTTTTCAAGCAGGCTTTGGCTGTCATGCGCAGAATCTCGGAGCACTCGCAGAAAATAAATGTCTATCTGAATTTGAGCGGAATTGCAAGTGGAGTGGGGAATGCAGCGGACGCGCTCCAATGGGCTGGCGAAGCCCTCTCTATCTCGACAGAGTTGGGAGATCAAACCGGGCGCGCATGGGCATGGTTTTATTTTGGATATGCCCATTTAGCGGGCAGCCAATTTGCCGAGGCAATACAGGCGTTTACGGAATGTATCGAAATTAGAATGAAGGTTAGTCTGCCAATCTTGATTGCCGAAGCCCACGCTGGCTTGCTTGATGTCTACTCGCAAATGAATGATAAAACGTCGACGCAAAGTGAACTGAAGTGGATTTTGGAATACATGGCTTCTGACGAAACGTTCGAGGGTGCGGAGGAGCCATTTCGCATCTTTTGGACGATATATCGCGCCTTGCGAGAAATGGAAGACCCGCGCGCCTTGATTGTCTTGCAAAAAGCTGTCCAATTATTGGATACGCGGGTTTCAAAACTGCTCTTGAATGAGGTTCGTCGCTCGTATATTGACAATGTGCCCTGGCGGCGCGCGCTTTATCAGGCGGCAAAAGAGAACGGGCTTAGAGGTTGATGATTAGGGCCACCAGCCGGTTCCGGGATCGCCATCGGTCAGTTCGATGGTATTGTTCTTGATTTCGCCCGAATAATAGTACGGCTCTCCCTTGCTGTCGATGATGACCAGTCGCGATCCTTTTTCGCCTTCGGGGATTTTTACAAAATACTTTTCTTTAATCACCTGCCCATTTTTCTTGATGATGAAATTGTTGAACCAGCGGATGGGATTCCCGTCCGGCATCTTTTCGGGCAGGCCATCTACGCTCAATTTTTCCACCTCGTAATCGCCATCACCCGTGAGTTCAATTTCCACATCCGACTCGGCCCCCTTGTCCTTTTCGATTTTGTATTTCTTGGGGTTGCTTTTATCCTTCTTCACCTTTCCGGACACAACAACTTTGTTTTGCATGGCTTTCTCCTCTTGGTATGGAATGACAGAAATGAAATCCGTTTTCCGGAAAACCCGTTTTCAGCGGCGATTTCCATGAGTGACGTGCATTATATCGCCGGCCGTCAAACGCGCAGGATTTGTAACGCGACGACAATCTACTTCATCCCTGTCGTTTCAGAAGCATGGCCGCGCCAGAGCCGCCATACAATGCCATAAGGGCGATCCATGCCCATGTGCCGGGTGAAGTCCAATTGACCTTCTTTTCAAGAGGCACAACCGCATCCACAAGCAGGAGGCCGGCGATGGAAAAGGCGCCGATGACCAGCAGGGTCAGGCCGAGGGTCTTCCACTCCAATGCGGATGCACGGCGGGCGATCAAAAACAACCCGACAGCGGCTGTGATAAAAACGACGCTGTACATCTCCCCGTGAAATTGGTCAATGGGCCAGGGCCAAAACGCGGACGAGGGGGTCGGGAAGACCAGCAAGGTCAATCCGTACAAAGCAAAAAGGGAGGTCAATGCCAGCAGGAAAACGCGCCAGCCGTCGGATGTGGAAGAGGCGTCGGCGGGTTTCCGTTCCCGATACAGCCACAGGTGATAGGCGCTGTTGATCGGCAGGACAATGTACAGCAGGAACCAAATCCATGGCTGCCATCGTTGAAAGTCAAACTGATCGAGATGGAAAAACGAAACGCCGAGGACGATGATCGTAAAAACAAAAATCATCGGCAGGACAATGCGCCCGGGCGACCAGCGTCCATGAAACGCCATCAACACTGCAGAGACAAATGAGCCGAGATACACAGCCCCGACGAAGCGCCCGTTGAACGGTGCAATCACCCAGGGCCATTGCTCGCGCGCCAGATCGGGCAAAAAGAAAAGCCCGCCGCCGGTTACGATCAACACGAGAACTTCAAGCCAGGTGATTCCGCGCAACAATAAAGAAATGGATGGGTTGGTTGAATTCGAGTGTGGGTTGTTCATTTTATTCTCCTGTAACTCTAAAATTTATTCACTCGCCTTACCCTGTATAGGAGACGAGTCTGAGCATGAGAAAATTCTCCTCACTCTGCCGGAGGCAATGGCTCCAGGCCGATCAATTGGGAAATGGTTACAAGGGTGAATCCCCTGCTGTGAAGATAGTCAATGATGGAGGGCAGGGCTTCGGCGGTATGCCAGCCTCTGCCGTTGGCGTGCATGATGATGATGGAACCATTCCTGACCGTCCGTTGAACTTCGCCTAAAATTGTGGCGGCGTCAAACGTCGGGTCGGGGTCGCCTGTGACTGAATCCCACTGAATGGTGTAGAGTCCGTGACTGGCAACGATCCGCAGTGTGGATTCGTTGTACAAACCCGATGGAAAACGGAAGAGACGCGAATGCCTGCCTGTCAATTGAAAGAGCATGTCTTCGGTCATCTGGATTTCCTGCCCGATCCGCTCTTCAGTCAACTGCGTAAAGTCAGGATGACTCCAGGAATGGTTGCCCAGTTCAAAGGTCGGGTTTGAAGCGAGGAGTTTCGTCTCGTCTGGATGGGTGCGCATCCAATCTCCTCCCATGAAAAAAGTGGCAGGGACATTATATCGTTGAAGAACATCCACGATCCCGGCATCATATCCTGCCGGGTACAAAGGGTCCTGGCACATGTCAAAGGTAAGCGCCACGTAAGGCAGTGTCCAGTCGCCGCTTGTGATGAGAACGGATGGAGGTGTGGGGGTGAGATACGGGGTGGCTGTGATGGTTGGCGGCGGCGTACTTGTCAATGTGGCGCTTGGGGATGGATGAATTTCGGGAGTGGGAGTTGCCCGCGCGTTGAATGCGCAGGATTCGACGAACAGCAAACCCAGTAAAATCAAGCCGGCCTTTTTCTTCATTGCCCTTCTCCGCATACGCCATTGCAATCCGTCAAATCAACGAATATGGTTTTATGGCGGGGTGGAAATTTCAAAATAATCGAAGATGGCCGGGATCATAATGT
>JBBIUO010000366.1:0-4101 GCA_037440205.1 Chloroflexota bacterium | reverse complement strand
TTTGATGCTGGTTGCCATTTTGTTCCTCGGCATCAAGACCGAAACCTTCAATGTGCCGACCATGCTTGCCCGCCTGCCTGACCTGTACGCCACCGGCACAATTGACCCGAAGACGCAAATGCTTCTCTTCATCGCCTTTGCCGCCGCGTTCGCCATCAAAGTGCCGATGTGGCCCCTGCATTCGTGGCTGCCCGATGCTCACGTGGAAGCGCCGACGGCTGGTTCGGTCATCCTTGCCGGTGTTTTGCTGAAGATGGGAACCTACGGCTTCCTGCGCTTCAATATTCCGCTTTTCCCGAATGCCACCGTGCAAGCCGCTCCGTGGATTGCGTTGCTTGCGACCATCGGCATCATTTACGGCGCGGCGGTTTCGTACGCACAGGCAGACGTGAAGAAACTGGTTGCGTATTCCTCCGTGAGTCACCTCGGCTTTGTGATGCTCGGCTTGTTTGCTCTCAATCCCCAGGGCGTGGCGGGCGCGATTTTGCAGATGGTCAATCACGGCCTCAGCACGGGTGCGCTGTTTCTCCTTGTCGGCATGGTCTACGAGCAGACTCACACCCGCGAGATCAAGGTCTACGGCGGGCTGTGGAAGATCATGCCGGTCTTCGGCACGATCATGTTGATTTCGTCGCTTTCCTCGATGGGTCTGCCCGGTCTCAACGGTTTTGTCGGTGAATTCACCATTTTGCTGGGCGCGTTTGGCTCGAAGGCGATTGGAAATCCCTGGTACGCGGGCATCTCCGCTGTCGGCGTCATCATGGCGGCGGTTTATATCCTTTACATGTTCCAAAAAGTCTTCCTCGGCCCGGCGGGCGAGATCACCCAGCATCACGAACTCAAAGACCTCAACTGGCGCGAGATCGTCACCGCCGTTCCGCTGATCGTTTTCATGTTCTGGATCGGGCTTTACCCCAAGCCGTTCTTTGACATCCTCGGACCTGCGGTACAGCACTTGCTTGACCCTATCTCAAAAATTCTCGCGACTTTGCCTTAATAAATATTTACCAATTACCACTTACTGGTTACTGTTCACTGATTACTATTCACTGGTAACTGTAACTTGTAACTCGTAACTGGTAACTGGCAATTGGAGCGTTCATGACGCAACCTCAACTTACATATACCGACTACTCCACCATCCTCCCGCTGATCGCCTTGACCGCATGGGCCTGTGTGCTTTTGCTGGCGGATCTCGCCATCCCAAAGAATCGCAAGGGATGGACGGCGTTTCTCTCCGCTTTGGGGTTGGCCATTGCCCTGGGGCTCACCGTCACCCAGATTGGGCAGAACAACATGGGTTTCAATGGGATGGTGGCGGTTGATGGATTCTCGACCTTTGCCAACATTCTTCTTCTTGCGAGCGGTTTGTTTGGCATCGCCCTCGCCTACGGATACACCCGCCGCATGGGAATCGAACGCGGCGAATACTACACCCTGCTCCTTTTCAGCGTGAGCGGCATGATGCTCATGGCGCAGGCCTTTGACCTCATCATCGTGTTCCTTGCCCTCGAACTGCTGTCCATTCCGTTGTACGTGCTTGCGGCGATTTCCCGCAAATTGGATTCGGAAGAGGCGGGCGTCAAATACTTTTTGCTCGGCGCATTCGCAACTGGATTTGTGGTGTACGGAACCGCGCTTGTGTTTGGAGCGACAGGCACCACGTCCCTGAGCGGAATCTTCTACGCCGTTCCAAACGGCGCCTCGATGCTGTTCCTGACTATTGGGGCGGCTCTTATCCTTGTCGGATTCGGGTTCAAGGTTGCGGCGGTTCCCTTCCACATGTGGACGCCCGATGTGTATCAGGGCGCGCCCACCGCTGTGACCGCGTTCATGTCCTCCGGTGCGAAGATCGCAGGCTTTACCGCACTGCTCCGCGTGTTCTCCACTTCGTTCCCCGCCCTTTCCGCCGATATGTCCGATATTCTTTGGGCGTTCGCCGCATTGACCATGATCGTCGGCAACCTCACGGCCATCTCACAGACCAACATCAAACGCATGTTGGCGTATTCCAGCATCGCGCACGCGGGATACATCCTCATGGCCTTTGTCCCCTATGGTAACAAGGATGTCGTGTCCGTTTCTGTGGCGGCGGGATTGTTCTACCTCGTCACCTACGCATTGACCAACTTCGGCGCGTGGGCGGTGGTCATCACCCTCGAAAAATCGGAGGGCAAGGGACTCGAAATTGCGGACTACGCCGGTCTTGCCAAAAAATATCCCGCCCTGGCGGCGGCCATGGCGGTGTTCATGCTCTCGTTCATCGGCTTCCCACCGACCCTGGGCATGGTCGGCAAATTCTATCTTTTCCGCGCCGCCATTGCAGGCGGCTACAGCGGACTCGCCATCATCGGCGTGGTGACCTCGTTGATTTCGGCATACTACTACCTGCGTGTCGTCGTCAACATGTACATGCGCGAAGGCGATCCGACCATCGAGCGCGAACCCTGGCTTGGCTTTACCGCCGCTGTGACGGCAGTCGCCACCGTGGCGTTGAGTTTTGTCCCGCAGATTTTGTTCCTGCTGGCGAGCACAGCAGTGATGAGATGATTTATTGACTCTCTTTTTCTTTGGGGTATAATACCGCTCGCCAGTTCGGTAAACGGCCTGTAGCTCAATGGCAGAGCAGTTGCCAGTAAGCAGGATATCCTTGGATCTGTAGCTCAACGGCAGAGCAGTGGTCTCTTAAACCATTGGTTGAGAGTTCGAATCTCTCCAGATCCACCAAAAACGCCCGGGTTAAAAAAAACCGGGCGTTTGGGTTTTTTAAATCATGGTCTCACTTCTTTTAGCGCTGTACGGAGGTAAAAAATAAAAAAATGCGATCATTGCAAGCAGGATAAGGAAGAAGAGGATTTTGCCTGGAGATGGAAAAGCCTTGGAATTAGGCAAAAAACCTGCCGCGATTGCAGGAAATACTTCAACAAGAATTGGTATGAAGGTGACGCAAAGCAAAGACATTTGAAAAATGTCAAAGAGAGGAAGGATGCGGCCCGTAAGGTTGCAAGGGAATATGTTTGGGATTACCTCTCGACTCATCCTTGTAAACAATGTGGAGAGTCTGATCCTGTTGTTTTGGAGTTTCACCATAGAGGAGGAAAGGAAAGAGCCGTCGGAGTCATGGCCTCTGGAGGGTATCCAGTTGCTAAAATTCAGGCGGAGATAGACAAATGCACGGTATTGTGCGCCAATTGCCATAGAAAAGTGACGATGAAAGAAAGAGGATGGTATAGAGGGACCAAGAGTGCATAGCCAATTGCTTGTCAGGCAGTTTGGCAGAAAATGCTTTGGGGAGATCAATGCCTGGGATGTTGAATCCGCTCACGGTTAAGTGCGAAGCGGAGATCGGTCGTCATGAATCTCGATTTCGCTTAGAAACAAGTAAGAAACCGAAATCCCCTGCTTGACGTTGATTTCATGAAAATGGTAATATAAAACGATGTATCTCAAAGGCAGTAAATGGAGTATGAATCGCAGGCGGACCCGCCCGAACTGGTTCCGCATTATTTTGCTTTGCCTGCTGGTGTTGGCGGGCGCGTACGTGAACCGCTTCATCGTTGCCGCGCGGCCTTCGCCGTTTTTGCCCACGCCCACGCCCACCCGTTCGCCTGAGTCATTCATCACCGAGGCGCAGGAATATTTCAAACAGGGGCAGCTCCTTCGCGCGATTGAATCCTACCAGCAGGCCATCCTTTCGCGTCCCGATGATCCCGCCATTTATGTGGCGCTTGCCCAGACGCAGGTTTTCGCGGGGCAATATGAGGAGGCCCAGCAAAGCGCGGAAAGCGCGATCCTTCTCAACAATGCCAATTCCATGGCTCATGCCGTGCTGGCCTGGGCGTTGAATGCACAAGGGAAATCCATAGAGGCCGAAGACAGCATCGAACGCGCGCTGACCCTCGACCCGAACAATGCGCTGGCTCATGCGTATTATGTCGAAATCCTCGTGGACTCCGGCTCCTTCGATGTCATTGAAAAAGCCAGCGAGGAATCAAAGGTGGCGATTGCGCTCGCGCCGGACGCATTGGAAACCCATCGCGCGCGCGGGTACATCCTTGAAGCCACAGGCAACTACGAGGAGGCCATCCGCGAATATCAGCA
>JBBIUO010000365.1:0-4126 GCA_037440205.1 Chloroflexota bacterium | reverse complement strand
CATCGGCTGATCGAACGTCACACTGACGAACGGCGCAATCGGGATTTCACCCTCCGGCGCGAATCTCAACACTTGAAGCGGCCCCGCTTCCACCTGACCGGGAACTGGTCCTGTTTCGAGGGGCGGAAATGTCTCCCCGATGGTGTTCCCCGGCTGCGGCGGGAGCAGAGTCTCCGGGGGGAGATTGAATTCCACTTGTTCGCCGTACCCAGTTGGCAGGTCGGGTAGACGCGAGAAAATGGATTGAATCTCCTCCGCCGAAAGCAATTCCCCGGTCACAGGCGATAATCCCTCCACCGCCTGCGGCTGGGATTGTCCCTCGCTCAATTCGACGCCGATGCTGTAACTGTCACCCTGTCCGCCCGAAGGCGATTCAGTGGCATTGACGTTGATCGGCACAGGCGTCGTCACGCCGGGCCGCCCGCCCTTTGACCACAAAACAAGTCCGACGGCGCACACCACCAAAAGAAGGATCACAGCCAGCGCCAGCACGAACCTTTGATCGAATGATTGTTTTTGATTTTCTGTCATGGTAAGCCTTCCTTCCCATATCACGACGCGCCGGTGGAGAACCGGGTTCCCGTTTATACCGCCCGTTTTTCATTATAGCCCATCGATGTGTGGAGTTACCCGCAAAGTGAGTGTAGCGCAAAACTATCGGGAGTTTTTAACGCCAGGACGCCAAGTCGCTAAGAAATTATTGCCTTTGCGCCTCCGCGCCTTTGCGTTAAATGCCTGGAGAAATCTTACCGACACTTTTGCGCTATACCCCCGCAAAGTAGCGCAAGATGGCATCTTGCGCTACAACACTTCATTTGACCATTGCTGAAATTTGTACCTTCGGGGAAATCTCATCGAAATCCAAAAGTGAAAATATCCCCCCGCCAAATTCGAGCGCATTCGCCGCGCCCGCGGCAACGGCGTGACGCAATGCGAGTTCAGGCGAATGTCCGGCGTCCAATGCAAAGGCCAGCCCGCCCAAAAATGCGTCCCCGCTTCCAACACTGCTGACCAATTCGATCTGCGGCGGTTGCGCAAACCAGACGCCATTATCCGAACTCATCACGGCCCCATCTCTTCCAAACGTGACAGCGATTTGGGAAATTCCACCTTCGCGCAATCGGGCAATTGCTTTCACCGCCTGCTCCGCGCTGGAAATCTCCATGCCAAGTGCATCGCCTAACTCATCGCCATTCACTTTGACGCAAATTCCACGCACGCCAAGCGCGGTCTTCAGCGCTCCCCCGCTCGTATCCACCCACACCGATTTTCCGCGCGCAACCAATCCCGCCAGCATGGACTCGAATTGATTTAGTTGAAATCCGGGTGGCAGGCTTCCACTCACGCAAACCAGACTGGCGCTCAACGCCTGCCCCCACACATCTGCAATCAATGTGTTGCATTCATCCAAATCAATCTCCGCCCCCGGTTCGTTGATCACCGTCGCATCCCGATTCGCCTGAACCAAAATCACGCAAGTGCGAGTCTCGTTTTTCACCAAAGTCCAATGCGAGGAAAAACCTTCGCGCTCCGCCAGCTCCGCGAGCAGGTTTCCCGCGTTGCCGCCGAGCGGCCCCATGCAAAGAGGATTACCGCCCAGCATGCGAATCGTCCGCGCGACGTTGAGTCCCTTGCCGCCTGCGGCAGTCAAAACCTTTTTTGCACGATGCACTGCGCCGATTTGCAGTTCATCCACATACAGGGTGCGATCAATGGCAGGGTTGGGGGTGAGGCAAAGGATCATAAAAATTTCATCGCTTCTTCGAGGGCCGGTTGGGCGTCGGTCCCGCCCGCTTTTTGCGTGGACAATGCCCCACACACGCACGCCAGCCGCAGGGATTTTTCCAACGACCAGTTGTTCAAATAACCAAAGATAAAACCCGCATCGAACGAATCGCCTGCGCCAACGGTATCCACAACATTTACTGGAATGCTTTTCGCTCGGACTCTCTGACTCTTGAACATTCCCAACGCCCCATCCTTTCCCAGCTTAATGGCAATCGCCTCCACCTTCGACTGTAATCTGGTTGCTGCTTCATCTGCATTTTCCGCCCCTGTGAGCGATTTCGCTTCGGCTTCGTTGGGAAGAAAGATGTTCGTGACCGCAAGCAATTCATCGAAGCCAGTCCATTTTTCGGAGGGGTCGTAGTTCGTATCCAGCGAAGTGGATAACCCAAGTGCATGGGCGCGTTTGAACAACGCAGATAAATCAGGTTGGAGTTTGGTTTGCAGGAAGTAACTCGCCACATGCAAGTGACGCGCTTGCGCCAGCAAACCGTCAGCGATATCTGATGCTTGTAGTTCAGCGATCAAGCCCGGATGAGTCAGAATCGCGCGGTCTGATCCCTGATTCAGAATCACACTGAGTCCAGTTTGTCCACCTGCGCGGACGATGACGTTGCCCACATCCACGCCGCGCTTGGACATTTCATCCAGCATGAAGCGACCGAAGACATCGTCACCGCAGAATCCAATAAACGCGACCTTGAGTCCCAGCCGCGCCGCGCCACAGGCAAAGATGGCGGAGGATGACCCGATGGTGAGCGCGGCAGTATCCACAATTTTTTCGACCTGACCAAACTCAGGCATCACGTTGCCCGAAAGAATCAGGTCTGGATTGATTTCGCCAGCGACGAGGAGGTCAAAAGGTTTCATGGTGGTTAGTAGAAAGGTGGACAAGTAAATAAGTAGACAAGGAAACAGGTACACAAGTAGACAAGGAACGTGTTTACATGTTTACTTGCCTACGTGTGTACTCAATAACTCCGATACCAATCGAACGGCGCTTCAGCCGAATAAAAATCGGTGTAGGGTTTGGCGAGGGCGTTGCAGAGAGATGTGAGGCGGGATAGTCTCTGTGCGGCAATCGTGTTCAAGAACGTGTTGCGCCTGCCCTGAGCATTGTCGAAGGGTGTTGCGTAATCCATTGTGACGGCTTCCTTCCACACAGCGCGACCGACGGCGATGCCGCTGGCGCCTGCGTTGCAGGCCACTGTGACCTGACGCAGAAAGGTTTCATATTCAACGGCGGCAGAAAGCAGAGTCCACGGAATGTCGGTTGCGGCTGAAATTTCTTCGCAAGCTTCTTTCCAGAGTGATTGATTTGTCTCTGCAACACTTGTGTTGAGCGCTGTCGAAACATCAAGAGGAAACTCGGCTTTGAGAATATCTGCTCCAAGAGGCGTGAGACGTTTGGCGCTTTCGACCACGACATATCTTTTTTCTTCGGAAGAAAGTTTTTTGTCATCAAGCGAATAGGACAACGGCTCAAGCATGAGGACGAGATCATGCTTTACACATTCATCTGCGATGCCTTTTGTAAAGTCTTCGGTCTCTTTGGCAGTGGGAGAGTCGGGGTGATAGTAAACGAGTAATTTGATGGCTGATGCGCCCATGCGTTTGGCTTTTTCAACAGACCAGCCTGGGATGATGTGTGCTTTGCGGGCGGAGGAGTCGCCTGTGTAGCCTGTCGATTCGACGGCAACGACCAAGCCAACATGATTGGGAATTACATTCTGAGCGATGGCTTGCGCGGCGGAGACTTCGGGGTCGAGCAGGACGGAAGTTGCGTGTGAGGCGAGAGTGGAGGTCAGATCGAGTTTGAAGCGTGAGAGTTCGGCATCGTTTACAAAGGCGGGGTTGGCTTTGCGCAGGTTCTGGCGATGGTCGAGGGCGAGGGCGGTGAAGGTGCCGCGCGGAGAGGAGATTTGTTGGAGTCCGCGGAGTTTGCCGATGGTGATGGGTTTCATGTGTGAGGTTCCAGGTTTCAGGTTGGTAAGTTGCAGGTTTTAACTTTCAACATTCAACCTGTAACTTATAACTGCTCTACGGGCAGGTTTGTATCCAGGCGTCCAATCCGCGTTGTTTGAGGATGACGCTGAAGTTGAGTTGTTTCGCCTGTTCGCAAAAGGCGGCGAAATCTCCAGGCAGGTCGGTGTATTCGGCGGCGAAGATAGGTTTGCCTGCTTGGATGTAGGGCAGCATGGATTCGGCATCGCCGTAATAGAAGTAATCTTCGGTGATGGCGAAATCGTAGATGTTCACGAGTTCTTTCACTTGATCAGAGGCGTTCTTCTGTCCGATGGCGAGCCCGCGTTTGTGGGCTTCTTCGGCGAGCCAGAGGGCA
>JBBIUO010000364.1:0-4175 GCA_037440205.1 Chloroflexota bacterium | reverse complement strand
GGGTCACATGGCCAAGGTCATCCAAAAGGTGACGAAGGGTGCTTTCTTCCCTGAAACCGTCTCCGAACTTTGGGAGATGATCTTGTGGGTTGGCGTGTTTGCCGAGGTGCGGAAACATTCCCTGCTCTCGTCGGATGACCTGTATGTGGTGAACGCCTATCTCGAAAAACTGGATGTGCGCGGAAGCGACGACATTGACGGCTTGTTTTGGAACCTCGCCAATATGCTCGACGAGGCGATGGAAAAAAATCCCAGCCGCGGGGCGTCCGATGTTTTGAAGGGGCTGGATAAATTTACCTTCGATTATGCCAGGTCGGTTGTGTTGAACGGCTTCGAGCGTTCCAAAAAAACCTTTGTCATTTTGATGGATTCGCTGGACGATTTTCAACTGGATATCGATTCCGTCGCGTATTCGCTTCAGGGACTACTGAAACTGGTCGGCTCGATGAACAAGCCGCGGGATGTGGTGGATATCCGCTTCTGTCTCCCCGCCGAGATCTATCACCGCTTCATCAAAATCTCCTCCAACCCAAACAAGGATTTCCGCCGCGCGCTCCGCCTGCAATGGACAGCCAGCGAATTGATTTTGATCGGCGCCCAGCGATTGATGTTCTACCTCGCCATCTACTATCAGGACTTTTTGAAGGGGATTTTTCCGCTCGATCTCACCAAACGGACGGATGCGTTGAAACTCCTCCAGGCGGTTCTACCCGAAAAAATCACCAACCGCGCGGGCATTCAGGAGGATACCGTCTCCTACATTTTGCGGCACACCCAACTCCTTCCGCGGCATTTTCTGATGCTGTTGAATTCCATTTTCAAGAAGCCGGGTTCCACGCAAAGTCTGGCCCCGTTTCCGGTCACGGAAGAACGGATCATCAACGGCATCCGTCAGGTGGAGGAATTCATCGTCGGTGAAATTTTTGTAGCGTTCAAACTGATCTACCCAACCGCCGAGGAAACGTGCAGGCGTTGTCTGCCTGAGTTGGGACATAAATTCACGATGGGCGATCTGCACCGTGTTTTTACCCGCCACGGCAAGGCCGTCTTTGGTAATGACAGCCTGTTCGAGTTCCAACGGATGCTGGTGGAAATCGGCGCGGTCGGCAGGGTCATCCCCGGCAAGGAATCAGACCTGTATATCAAGGGTGGTTTTGAATATACCATCCAGCATCAATTGACCCTGAGCCAGGACGATGGATTATGCATCCACCCGCTTTTTTCGGGGATCTTCAACGGCAGTGGAAAACAGGAACGGCCTGTCTATCCCTATGGCTGTGGGTTGGAGGATGAAGATTACCGGGATGCTGAGGGATAACCATAAATCCTTGACGAAACACCCTCCGGCGTATAAAATCCAGGCCGTTGTTCTCTGTGCCTCCGCGAGGAGGCTTCTTTTCTGCCACGAGCATGTCAAATGGCTCGGTCGAAAATAAATCGAATGTTCAGCGGCGCGCGCCGCTTTGCAGAAATTCATTTTATGGGGCGAAGGTAACCGCGTGAATCGCGGTGAGAGGCGCCCAAGGAGTAAAGATGGAAAAAGTTGTACTTAAGGCTTCCAGGCGTGATGTGACCGGCAAACAGGTGAAATCTCTGCGCCGCGCGGGACAACTGCCGGCGGTGATCTATGGCCGTCATGTGGAGCCGATTGCCATTTCGCTGGATGCGCACAGCACCGGGCTTGTCTTCAACAAGTTGACATCGTCCACGCTGGTGACGATTGATTTGGATGGCACGGAATATGCCGCGCTCGTCCGCGAGAAACAGCGCAACTACATCAAAGGCAACCTTACGCACGTTGATTTCCTTGCGGTGGACCTGACCGAGAAGATCACCACAACAGTGCATCTCACGTTTACGGGCGTTTCTCCCGCGGTGAAGGATTTCAGCGCCGTGCTTGTGCATCGTATTGACGAACTCGAAGTGGAGTGTCTGCCCACCGACCTGCCCGAACGCATTCTTGTGGATATTTCATCCATCAAGGAGATCGGCAACAATATCCGTGTGCGTGACATTGTTCTTCCGGCAAATGTGGAAGTGCTGGATGACCCCGAGGAGATCGTGATCATCGCCACCCTTGCCAAGGAGGAAGTGGTTGAAGAGGCCGCCGCCGCTGTGCCGGGCGCCGAGGCCGCCGCTCCTGCCGCTCCCGCTCTCAGTGTGGAACGCGGTAAGAAGGAAGAAGAAGGCGCAGAGAAGAAGTAGGATTTGCGCGAATCGAAAACCCGTCATCGTTGGATGGCGGGTTTTTTTGTACCGCAAAATTATGAAGTTTTAAAATTAAATACCGTAACCGCGTAGTTGGCGTTCTCTAACGCCGACGGGCGCGTACACCTGCCCTGGCGGGCGGTGCCAGGGAGAGAACACGCCCTACGCGATGTTACGTGATTATTTTCTTAAACCATTATCTTGCCTGCGTGGGCGCAAAATGAATTTCCCTGGCGCTGCCCGCCAGGGCAAGTGTGCGGTACAAACCGCGCTATGGATACAACATCACTTCCATGGTGTAGATGTAAATATATTTTTTCAAATCGGGGTCGCTGACAGTGATTTCGGGGTTGTCTTGGCGGATGCTGAGCCGCGCCAGCGTGGGTTCGGTGATTTTGTAGGGGAGGGTGGTCTCGAATTCCTGCGTGTCGATTCCCTTGAGGTCGAGGATGCGCGATGAAATGACCTCGCCGTCGGGGAGGGTCAATTCAAGGACGGCGGGCTGGTCGTTGAAGGGCCAGAAGCGTCCTTTCAGATTCAGCACGCCGCCGTAAATTTCATCGCCGTCCTCCAATCCATGGAACATGATCCGTTCGTAGACCATGTTGCCCAGCGGGTTGATCTGGTTTGTGCCGACAGAGTACAGCAACACGGGCATGGTGTTGAGCGCCTGAATGCGCCCGTGATCGTCCTTTGAACTGATGCGGATATAGCCCTTTTCGGAAACGGCGCGAATCTCGAAGGACAGTTCGAAACTGCGATATTTGCCGGCCATGTTGCGTTCGACTCGTTCCAAAACACGTTCGAGGATGCGCCCATCTTCGCCGAGCAGGTCCACGCGCACCACTTCGCTTTCACCGGCGATGAGGATGACTTGCAAATTGATCGGGGAGACGAGGCTCGACATGGGGCCCGGCGAAAGGAAATGGATTTCTGCGAAATCGGTAAACCCCGCGGCGACAGTTGGTGTGGCGGAAGGGAGCGGGGTGGCAGGGACGGGTGTTTCTGTTGGAACAGGCGTATCCGTCGGCGACGCGATTGGAACCATCGCGCTGGCGGTGGCGAAGGCGGCCTGACCGGTCAATGCGACAACGGTCGGGAGGGAGTTGGCAGGAGTCGCTGTCGGCGCTGATCCTGTCAATTGCGAGCAGGCAGATAACAGGGTCAGGAAAGAGGCGAAGAGGAGAATGCTTTTTTTCATGGGCGGCGGGAATCAATATCCCGCAGGCGAAGATGGAGTTTCGTCGAATTTTCCACATCGCCTGCGGGACGTTTTATTTACAAACCGTAAATGGAACCGTATTTTTCTTTGAGGTAACGGACGTAGGGGGCGGCATCGATCTTCGAGCCGGTGACTTTTTGAACGAGGTCCTGTGGATCATACTTGTGGCCGTAGACGTGAATCTTTTCGCGGAGCCAGCCGAGCAGGGTATCGAATTTGCCTTTGCGGATTTGCTCGTCGAGGTCTTTGATGTCTTTGTTGATCTTTTCCCACAATTGCGCCGAGACGAGGTTGCCGAGCGCGTAGGTGGAGAAATAACCGAACAAGCCGTTCGACCAGTGAATATCCTGCAAGACGCCCTGCGCGTCGTTGGGCGGGACGATGCCGAGATACTCGTCCATTTTTGCGTTCCAGATTTCGGGCAGATCTTTGATGGCGTATTTGCCTTCGATCATGCCGATCTCGAGTTCGAGGCGGAGCATGACGTGCAGGTTGTAGGTGGCTTCATCTGCATTGACGCGGATGAGGGACGGTTGGACTTTGTTGATGGCCTTGTAGAAGGATTTGACGCTTACGCCGTCGAGTTGGGAGGGGAAGGTCTTTTTGAGTTCGGGGAAGAAGTGCTCCCAAAATGGAAGCGAACGGCCGACGAGATTTTCCCACATGCGCGATTGCGACTCGTGCACGGCCAGCGAGGTGCCGCCGGCAAGCGGCGTGCGTTCGTAGTCCGGGTGACTGCCCTGCT
>JBBIUO010000363.1:0-4271 GCA_037440205.1 Chloroflexota bacterium | reverse complement strand
TACGACCGAAGCCATCCCCACCGGCTCGAGCGAGACAGGCTATTCCAACCCGGCGTATGATGAACTGTACGCAAAGCAACAGACGGAATTGGATTTCAACACCCGCAAGGATATCGTCTGGCAGATGCAGAAGATCGTTCATGACGACGTGGTGTACATCATCCCGTTCTACGATGCCGAAACCCAGGCCTACCGCACCGACCGCTTCAGCGGCTGGATCATTGACCAGCCCAAACTCGAGCTTTCGGATGTCACGTCACTGGTGGTCGTGGAGCCTGTCAAGTAAGAATTTTGAAGTTCAGACCCTAACTCGGACAAGCCGAAAGAGCCTTCGCCACAGAGCGCACAGAGTCCACAGAGATTTTCAAAAGGTTTTCTCAGTGGTCTCTGTGTTCTCTGTGGCGGGAAAATTCTTGCACAACAAGCAAGGATCTAATAGGGTCCCTGTCCATATTTTCAAAACACGTTCCTGTTTCTGGGAGAAACCTTGAACCGAATCCGTATTTTGTTGAGAAAGACGGCATGGGCTCTTTTCACGATCCTGTTTGTCGTCGTCTTGAACTTCTTTTTGTTCCGCGTCCTGCCCGGTGACCCGGCGCGGGCGGGAATCCGCGATCCACGCTTGAAAAAGGAAGCCATCGAAACTTTGCGGATTCGCTTTGGACTGGATAAACCCGTCATCAATTGCTTTGAGTCCCTGAACCCGATCAGGGTTGGGAGCTGCGATGTCAACCCGCTGGATACACAGTTTTTCATTTATGTCCGCAACCTGTTGCAGGGAGAGATGGGATTCAGTTATCACACCAACCGCCCTGTGGGGGATATTCTGGCCGAACGGTTATGGAACACGGTGCTGTTGATCGGCGCGGGGCAAATCCTTGCGATCGTCATCGGCGTGGTCTTTGGCGTGGCCGCCGCATGGAAGGCGCGTACTTCCATTGACCACGCTTCGATTATTTCCAGCCTGATTGCCTGGAGTTTGCCAACATTCTGGCTTGGGATCATCCTGCTCTTTTGGGGAAGCAAAAACGGCCTGCCCCTGGCTGGCAAGGCCACGCCGGGCGCGAGCGCCATGCCGCTTTTACAGCAGTGGGGTGACATTGCCGTTCACATGTTCCTGCCCACCCTCACATACACGATTGTTTACATGGCGGAATATACGTTAATCATGCGCTCCAGCCTGATGGATGTGCTTTCGGAGGATTACATTTTGACCGCCAAGGCCAAGGGATTAAGCACGATCCAAATCCTGAAAGATCATGCGCTGAAGAATGCCATGCTCCCGCTGGTGACGGTCATTGCCATCAACCTCGGATTTACCGTGGCCGGCGCGATTCAAATCGAAGCGGTGTTTTCATGGCCGGGGCTGGGAAATGCAATCTTCGAGGCGGTCAATCGGCGGGATTTTCCCGTCTTGCAGGGAGCGTTCCTGCTGATCGCCGTAGCCGTGATCCTTGCCAATCTTCTCGCCGACCTGACCTACAGTTATCTCGATCCCCGTGTGCAGACGGAGTAACCGCATGGAAACCACAGCGCAAACTGTCGAATCAAAAAGCCAGTGGGTTGTCCGTTTGCAGGGATTCTGGCAGACCTTCAGGAAGAATCGCATCGGCTTCATCGGGCTTCTGATGCTCGTTGCCATTGTGATTTTGGCGGTCTTTGCTCCTTTCATTGCCACTCACGCTTCCTCGTCTTCCGCGTCCGCCGAACTTGCCGATATTTACAACCCGCCCAGCGCGGAACACTGGCTGGGAACGGACGACGCCGGCCAGGATGTGTTTTCCAATTTTATTTTTGGGGCGCGTATTTCGCTGATCGTTGGATTCTTTGCCGCGTTCATTTCGCTCATCATCGGAGGGACGCTTGGACTGGTGGCGGGATTCTTCAGCGGGCGCACCGATAACTTCATCATGCGATTTACCGACATCATGCTCGTCATCCCCGACCTGCCGCTGATCGTCGTCATCGTCGCGCTGACAAAGCCTTCGCTTTTCAACATCATTTTCGTCATCGGCCTGCTGGGGTGGACGACCACCGCCCGCGTTGTCCGCTCGCAGACACTGGCGGTGAAATCGCGGAAATTCGTTTTGCGCGCGCGAGCCATCGGCGCCGGGAAACGGCACATCATTTTCAATCACGTCCTGCCGCTGGTGATGCCCGTTCTCGTTGTGCAGGCGGTGCTGGTTGTTTCGAGCGCGATTCTCAGCGAAAGCACCCTGTCCTTTTTGGGGCTTGGCGATCCCACTGCGCTTTCGTGGGGGCAGATGCTCAATTATGCATTTGGGCGCGGAGCCATGTCTACGGGGGCGTGGTGGGCGCTGTTCGTTCCGGGTTTTGGGATTGTGTGGGTGGTGCTTGGTCTCACCCTGCTCGGGCAGGGACTTGAGCAGGTACTCAACCCAAGGCTGGAAACACACCATTTAATGGCTGGCAGGCCCATCGTCACGAATGAAGCGGCGAAGCAATCCACAAAAACGCGGAAGGTTCTCGAAGTCAACAATCTATCCATCAACTATGTCAGTGAGGAAAAGCCCCCGGCGCGGGCTGTGGAGAATGTCAGTTTCTCGCTGAAGGAAGGTGAGATGCTTGGCCTTGTTGGCGAAAGCGGATGCGGCAAGACAACGTTGATGCTCGCCGTGCTGCGATTGTTGCCCGCCGCCGGTCAGATCGTGAACGGCAGTGTGACTTTCAATGGAAAAATTTTGACGGAACTCAGCGAAGAGCGGTTGAATGAAGTGCGCTGGAAGGAAATTTCCATCGTGTTTCAGGGCGCGATGAATGCGCTCAACCCGGTGCGGACCGTGGGTGACCAGATTGCCGAGGCCATCGTCAAACACATGCCCGATTTTCCACGCGATCAACGTTTGCAGGAACGGGTGATCGAATTGTTGAATCTCGTGGGCATCGCCGCCGATCACAAGGATCATTTCCCGCACCAGTATTCGGGTGGGATGAGGCAGCGCGCCATGATTGCGATGGCGCTGGCCTGTGACCCGAAGGTGATCATTGCCGATGAACCGACCACGGCGCTGGACGTGATGATCCAGGCCCAGATTTTGGAACTGCTGGATTCGCTTCGCAAAAAACTCGGTCTCGCCATTATTTTTGTGACGCACGATCTCGGCGTTGTGGCGGAGATTTGCGACAAGGTGCTGGTGATGTACGGCGGCGTGACGGCGGAATATGCCGACGTGGATACCATCTACAACGAACCGCGCCATCCGTACACGCAGGAACTCATCAAGGCTTTTCCCGATTTGAGCAAGCCGAAGAAAAAATTATCGTCCATCCCCGGTTATCCGCCGCGATTGGATGCGCTTCCGCCGGGATGCCGCTTTGCGCCGCGTTGCCCGGCGGCGTTCGCGCGTTGCCATGCCGAACAGCCATTCCTGCATAAAATCGGCGAATCGCACATCGCAAGTTGTCATCTTGTCGAGGTTTCGAAATGAGCGAAGATCAGTTTTTGAAGGTAAGCGGATTAAAAAAATATTTCGATGCGGGACGCCCCGGCCTGCTCTTCGCCTCGAAAACGCCCCGGCATGTCCATGCGGTGGACGGCGTTGACCTGTCGCTCAGGCGCAGTGAGGTGATTGCCCTCGTCGGCGAAAGCGGATGCGGCAAGTCCACGCTTTCGCTTTTGCTGATGGGGTTGGAAGACCCGACCGAAGGCACGATTACCTTCGAAGGCCGCGACATCACACATTTGAAAGACAGCGAACGAAAAGAATTGCGGCGCAAAATTCAAATGGTCTTTCAAGACCCGTACGAATCGCTGAACCCGACCCAAAGCATCGAAGAGATCATCTCCGAGCCGCTTCTGGTGCATGGCATCGCGGGTGATAAAACCGAACGCGATGCGCGCGTGAAAAAAGCGATGGAAGACGCCGGGCTCAAACCCGCCGAAGTGTATTTGAAACGCTTCCCGCATGAACTCTCCGGCGGTCAGCGTCAGCGCGTGGTCATTGCCGCCGCGCTTGTGCTCGAGCCAGAAATACTGCTTGCGGATGAACCCGTCTCCATGCTCGATGTTTCCATTCGCGCCGAGATCATCAACCTGCTGGCTGAACTTCGCATCAGCCGGCAGATCGCGGTCATTTTCATCACGCACGACCTCGGCTCCGTCGGTTTCTTTGCAGACCGCGTCGCGGTCATGTACCTCGGCCGCATCGTCGAGATCGGCACCATGCTCGAAGTGTTGGAAAAACCGCAACATCCCTACACAAAGGCATTGCGCTCTGTCATCCCCGTTCCAAATCCGCGTATGAGACGCG
>JBBIUO010000362.1:0-4283 GCA_037440205.1 Chloroflexota bacterium | reverse complement strand
AATGACCTTTAACACACGTCCATTCACGGGGACTTCAAAATTCAAATCCCAACGTTGCTCCATTTGCGGATCCATTCCCGGGTTGAACTGGAAGGTCGCATCTGCCTGCTCCTGCATTTGGACATAAAAAGACAAACGCAGCGGAGGCGCAAAGTTCTTCGTTGAAATTTTGTAAGCCCAGTATTGCCGAAGTTCACCGGGTTGCGGAAACGCTTCGGTATCGGCAAATTCATATACAACCGTCTGGCCATTGGCATCGGTGATGATTGGCTCGCCAAGAACCAATGTTTGAACTGAAGCATCCGTCCACTGAAAACCACCCATCAGGATGTAACCATCGGGTAAATCCACAAATTTCTCGAGAGAAATGGACGCTCCATACGCGGGCGCGGCTTGCGGAGGGTTTTCTGCGGGCGTTTGGGCGGTTGGAGCAGATTCATACTCGACGACAGGAAAGATGACATCCGCCAGATCGGTCAAGGTGAGTTGAATTGGAATCTCCCAGTTTTCCGGTCCCAGCCCGGGCGGGAGTCCTGCGAGGCGGGTTAATTCGAGCGTGACCTCGGTTACTCCCTGCGGCAGGGGTGGAAAATCAAGCGCATACACAATCCCTGATCCGCCGGAGGGTTGATGCCGCCCGGACACAACATCCAAAATCTCACCGGTCGGTAAACGCAGGGCAGGCCGATCTTCGGGATAGATTTCCGGCGGTTGGTAATTGGTGAAATCCACGGGAGGTTCCACGTGGCGATAAATGATCGTCGTCCTGTCGGATGTGGAAATGGCGAATTCCACAGTGAGGGTGACATCATCACGATTTATGATGATTGGTTCATCCAGAGCGGGGACAATTGTGGGAGCGGTCTGTGATTGATCTATCAGGCCGATACCCGGTATATAACCAAGCAGGCGTCGAAGAGCATTGACCACAGTCGGCGAAGAGAAGGCAAACGCAAAGAGGATGGCAAGAATGAGCAGGGACAATCCCCATGCAAGGCGCGGGAAAATGCGTGAGTTTGTGCGTTTCATTTTGTCGGCTTTCTTTTCGGGGCGAAAAGGATTGGAAGCAGAATCAGGCTGAGGGTCGGGTTGAAGCGTTGCGGTTCCGCGCGCAATGAACTGTTCGCGCAGGGCATCCATCGCATCGGCATTCGGCTCGGGCACGTTCATCGCCTTCCGCACATCAGATTCAAATTCGGGCGGGTAATTTGGCTTAGGCATGTTTCGCCTCCATCTGCACATACAACCGTTCGAGAATACGGTTTACAGATTTTCTCACAGCATCTTCCTTGCGCCCAAGCAGTTCGGCGATTTCATTGTAGGAAAGTTCAGCCACAAAACGCAGCCGAAGCAATTCGCGTTCGTCGTCATCGAGCAATTGGATGACGAGACGAAGCGTTTCGACTCTCTGGTCTTGAATGACCTTCTCCAGCATTTCATCGAACACGTCATTATTCACACTCGCTTCTTTCTGGACCTTTGAATGGTTCCGGCGAAAAAAGTCCATGACTTTGCTGTGAGCGATTTGAAAGACCCAGGTCGTGAAATATCCGCGATGCTGATAGCGCGGCAGCGCCTCGATCACGCTCATGAAGGTTTGCGCGGTCAGGTCTTCGGCGTCTTCGGCATTTTCCACGCGGCTGTAAAAGTAGCGATGGATTCGCCGCGCGTAAAAATCATAAACAGCCGCCAGCGCCGCGCGGGCTTCTCTCTCTGCCGCATCCAGATTGGGCGGTGTCTGGTTTAGATACGACCAGGCAAGACTCATCCTCAATTCCGGCTCGCCCCATGAGGGTTCGAGAGGATCGTCCGAGTTACCATTCATTCCTCGTATGGTTTCCAATCCCCTTTCATATAATTCCATCGCCTTCTCCGGACCGCCTCCGCGTTCGGGGGGAGCGTTCCAACGAAGCGGCCCCAACACCCACAGCAAGCGTGGATTGTTCGGCGCATCCTGTCCGGCTTCGTTGAGCATGGAACGGGCGCGGCCGGCCAGTTCCTGCATTAGATCGGGGTTCTCCTTTTGCTGAAGATACAAGTATGCCAGCCAGCCGCGCGCGGAGCCAGCCGCGATCTTCGCATCCATGAATGTCTCATCCATCGCAAACGCCATGTCGAATTCACCGATGGCTTTATTAAGGCTGTCATTAAGTTCTTCCGCGGTCGCCGAATCGTTGAACCCGTTGATCGCCTTTCGCCACATGGCAAATCCGCACCAGTAAAGCGCGCGCGAAGAAAATCCATCCGCATTCGCAAATGGAGCAAGTTCATTACAGAGGCGTGTGAGAGCCTCGCGGTCGGCTTCGTAATCGGCCCGCCGAATCTGTTCAACGATTAGAATCAGTAGATCACGAAAACCTCGCGTAGTTTGCGCTCTCTGGCGCAAATTAGGCGTTAGAGAACGCCAATTACGCGCTTTCGTGAAGTACTGAGAATTACTTGTTGTCGTAAATCCATAGTCTCCTCGTTTCTACCAAACACCAACGGCCGCTCGCCACAAACCCGGATGTGGAGTGACGAGCGGCCTTTCTCGTGAGGTGTGGGCATCATACCCCCGCCCATGGGAGAACGCCCCCCAAAAATTGGGGGTTTTGAAATTATGGGACGGACATATTGAATGCGAACGATTGGGATCGGGAACCGGTCTTTTGCGGGATCGCCGCGACGATCTCGATCATTTTCCTGACCCTCAAACTGATCCTGTTTAAATAAGCACACCCAGCTCCCGGGCCAGCGCCACGGCTTCCATGCCGCTGTGGGCATTGAGTTTCCGAAAGATATTCTTCACGTGCCATCGTACCGTGCTTAATGCCACCACCAATTCGCGGGAAATCCGTTCGTAGGAGACGCCATTTGCCATCAGGCCCAAGACCTGCAATTCCCTCTCGCTCAACGGATCGATCAGCGGCTGGGTGACTGTCTTTGTGGAAACTGGGGAATCCTTTTTATCGGATCCATTCCGGGGAAAGGCGCGAAGCAGTTGATTTGTGTAATCCTGCAAGTTGACATGGCCGGGCTGCCGGCGCAGTTTTTGCAATGCCTTTTTCAGCAACGATTCCATCGCCGATCCTTCATCCACAAAGATCCGCACATATCCTTCGGGTTGTGCCAACTCAATGGCCTGGATCAGGCAGTCGAGCGCGGCCTGATTCGATTTCTCCTTTTCGTGAAGCAGGGCAAGGAGAATCAACAATTCAATGATTGCCCCGGTGCGTCCGTCGTTTTTCGTAGAATCAAGCATTTCATCCAGCAATGACTTCGCTTCATCCAGTTTTCCCGCCGATAAAAGAACGCGCGCCCGGGTAATCAACCAGAATTCTTTGTGAAAGGCTGGAAGTGACTCCACATCGAATTTGGGGTGCTGATTCCAATAAACCGCCTTCGACAGTTCGCCCTGCGCCAGCCAGATGCGCAACGCCCAGGCTTGTACCAGGCTGTTTTCGATGCAAAACGGACTATCCCTGAAAATTCTTTCGGCGCTTTGAATGTGTTCGAAGGCGCGGTTGTAATTACCTTTTGAGTATTCCAGATGGGCGCAGTTGATATAGGCCTCGTTTAGGAACATGAAGTCCCCGCCCTCCGATGCCAGCCGCAACCCTTCCTCCATGAGCCTTTGCGCCGTTTCCACGTCATTCCATTCGCGATGGATGTTCCCCATTCCGACAAGGTCAATCCCCGAAAGGACCGTCTCATGCTGGGAGGAAACGTATTGGGATGCCTGTCGGTAAATTTCATGGGCATTGCGCAATTTTCCCTCAAGAAGAGAGAGCGAAGCGAGTCTGTTGGAAGAATCCAGATAAGCCGAAAGATAACCCGATAACTTGTTCATCTCAACCGATTCAATCAACCTGTCCCTGGCCGTATCCAGATCATGGGTAAAAAAATAGGCGTACCCAAGAAGCGAAAGGACAATTCCCCGCAGTCGAACACTTTGAGCGGGAATCAACCCAATCAACTCCTCACCCATGGAAATGGCATTCCCGATATTGCCGCTGAAAATTTCATAAAATGTCTTTACCGATTTCAGGGCAACCTCCACGCCCTGCGGGGAGAGCATCCAGAGGTCTTCGGCGCCGATGTCCATATCCGAGTAAATCTCGTGCAAAGACACATCAAGTCTCTTGTAGAATTCCTCCGCCCTGTTGATATACTCCTTCATTTTTCCCAGCCTGGCGGTAAATCCGTTCACCCAGGCAAATGAAAAGAACAAAAACGGGCGCGAAGTCAGCACCGCATCCGGCGGCAACTCGGAAAGCCAGTCCACCATTTTATAGACCTCGGAC
>JBBIUO010000361.1:4053-4320 GCA_037440205.1 Chloroflexota bacterium | reverse complement strand
CGTCCCCGTCAGGTCATCGGTGATGGTTTGGAAGACGCGCGCGGTCGTGTATTGATAGAACCAGTAATAACTGGCGGCAAACACGGGGGTGAAAATAAGAATGAAGCCGATCCATATCTTTACGCGCAGGCTGAGAAAGCGGTTTGTTATTTTGCTCATGGGGCTGGTGTTCTGTTCGGTCATGGCAACTCCTACACTCTGATGGTTTCAAGCACTTCAAGGACGGCGGGATGATCTTCCGGCAGACCATAATGATCCACCAAAAAT
>JBBIUO010000361.1:0-4007 GCA_037440205.1 Chloroflexota bacterium | reverse complement strand
GGGGTTGGCAGGAACCCCATGTGCATGGGCGAAAATCGCGCGATCGCAAGTTCCTCGAGGCGGCTTCTTCCTTCCACTTCGGCGGGGAAGATGGGTTCCACATATTTTAACGGCAACTGCATCAAACCGTTACGGATGTAATGCTCCATCAGCCGCTCCGGCTCCACTTCATTGACCATGCCAAGGGGCGGCGGATCCGATCTTTGCTTCGCATCCTGAATCACCTGCGTGAGGCATTCGTAGATGATGTAAACAGCCAGCCGTTTATCATGAACGCACACTTCGCGGAACGCCGGGTCCACAGCCAGCGCATGAGCCAGCCCGCAATGGCGGTGACGAACGTAGCGAAACGTCCGCAAGCCTGCGGGATGACCATCCACCTCGATGAGCCAATAGTGGACGACATGACCGGGGCGATGCTCGTCCCCAAATTCGGCCCTGCGCCTCATACGCGGAACGTATTGCTGGTACTGCGGAAAGAGTTTTGCGTACAACCCGAGCATGGACTCGATGCGTTCACAATCCCCCGAACCCAGCAAATCGTAAACCGCCACATTGCCTTCCTGCCGAACAAGTTTGGCGGGCGGCATTATTTGTCTTCTCCAAAATCAAGTTTATCCAGCACGCTGGCGCCGCGCGTGCGGCGTTTCAACTGCCAGTTGAACATGCTTTGTTCGTAGGTGGCGAGCAGTCGAAACGCGGCAAAGACCGCCACGATTGCAATCAACACACCAACGCCAATATAGATCAGGCTGTATTGCCCGCGTGAAATGCCAAGACTCAATCCAACCGCAATGATCGCAAAGGCGAGCAAACTCCCGATGATCGTGCCGATGGAGGGCAGGTAACTGTCAATGAACATGCTCACCCGTCCGCGCTTCTCGTTCGGGACCATGGCCTGAAACGCCTTACGGGAGGATAAATCCACCGTATCGTACGTGACGCGGGCGGCCCCCTGCGCGATGGAACTACTCAGAAAACCCGGGACGAAGAAATTGGCAATGGCCGCGCCCAGCATGACGAACGGCTGGACGAGAAAACTACGTTTCAATGCCAGCCGTTCGATGATGCGCGAGGAGAGTCCCTGCACGAAGATGGAAACGATTGCGATTGCAAGATTGTATTGCGCGTAAAACGATTGAAACCCCCTGCCCAAGTCGAGTTTGGCATCCGAGATGGCGTCGTAGAGCAGGATGGTCATGACAACGCCAGCCGCCAACATGCCGAGAGCGAGATAGGCGAAGGCGGGAACGGTTTTGATGAAATCCCAGGCTTCGGTGAGTGTCTCTTTCATTGAATCCTGTGATTTGACCGGCAGCGCGAGTTTGAGCGTGCGGAGTCCAAAACGGGCGATGAGGAAAGCCAGGAAAAATATCGAGGCGTTGAGCAATAACAATTTAACGGTACCAAATTCCAGTTTGGCGTCGACCGCCGCAATCCCCAATCCCACGATCGTGCCGATGAAGGCGAAAATCCCAATGACCGGCATCACCCTGCGTCCTGTGCCGGGATCGTAAATATCGTTGACCAAAATCCAAAAGACCACCGGGAAGAACCGCCATTGCTGGTCGTTGAGAAGATAGATCAGGGTGTACGCGATGGAAGATGGAAAGGATTTGGAAACGAAGGCCAGCGGCAGGATGGCGTACAACGCCGCGAAGACGACCAGCACCCCGGTCATCAATTTGATGCGGTCGAAGCGATCCACGATGAGCGATTGCACGCCCGTTGCGAGGATGAGCAAAACCATATCCACCGCCCAGACGAGCAAAATGTAATGGTCTTTGACCTCGCTCAAAAATCCGCTGACTGCAACGACCTTGGTAATTCCCATCGCGGCGTAGTTTGCGAACAAAATAAAGCCGAGGCCGAATACCAGCCCCGACTCTCCAGCGCGCAAGGGGAACCATTGTTTGAAGCGTTCCTGCATGAAAGTCACCTCATACCGATGTATGCGCGAGTATAACCGATTAAGAAAAGGTATAATGACCCCATGACAGAAGAACCCATCAAATCCCTTGCACGCAACAAGATTGCCATGCTCATTGACGGCGATAACGCCCAGGCGGGACTGCTTTCTCAAATGCTGGTAGAAGCCGGGCGTTACGGCCAGGTGACCGTCCGCCGCATTTACGGAGACTGGACGACCGCAAGCATGAATTCATGGAAAGACACGCTCAACTTTCACGCCTTCCAGCCCATTCAACAATTCCGCTACACCATCGGCAAGAACGCCACCGACAGCGCGATGATCATTGATGCGATGGACATCCTGCATTCGGGCGTGGTGGACGGTTTCTGTCTCGTCTCCAGCGACAGCGATTACACGCGGCTTGCCACCCGCATCCGCGAGACCGGCGTGTTCGTGATGGGCATCGGCGAAAAGAAAACGCCCAAGCCTTTTGTAAACGCCTGCGACCTGTTTGTGTACACGGAAAACCTCGTCACGGAGAAGAAAACATCCCAGCAAAAGAACAGGAATCAGCAAAAGGCGCGGAAAGCCAAGGACGAGCGCGAGGAACTGGACCCGATGCCGATCCTGAGTCAGGCGTTTGAGATGGCGGTTCAGCAGGATGGCTGGGCGTCGCTGGCGAGCATGGGCAACGCACTCTATCAACTAGACCCGGGGTTCGATCCGCGCACCTATGGGCACAAACAACTCTCGAAGATGATCAGCAAATTGAAAGACCGCTTCGAGATGCGCGCGACGGAGAACGATGGGCCGATCATTTTTTACGTGAGGATGAGGGAGTAGTGGGGCGTGTTGCGTGAGGTGGTCAGGTTTATTTGGGAGAAAACAACATGCAAATTCAAGGCAGGCATTGGCTCATTTTGGGCGGCATCTTCAGCATTGCAATCGCAATCCTTCACATTGGCATCATTTTCGGCGGCGCGCCAGCGTACCGATATTTCGGGGCCGGTGAAGAGATGGCGCAAATGGCGTCTCCGGCTCTGTTTTGCCTGCGGTGGTAACGTTTTTCATTGTGGTCATTTTTGCCGTTTGGGGGTTGTATGCTTTTTCAGGGGCTGGGATGATCCGCCGCCTGCCGCTTCTTCAAGTCGGTCTCGTTGTCATTGCAGGCATCTATACGTTGCGCGGAATTGGCGGCATCCCCCAAATCGCATGGATGATTAACTCGCCGGAATCGGTTCCACTCCGGGGTGTGGTCTTCTCTCTTGTGTCGTTGTTTGTGGGGATTGTTTATTTTGTGGGGACAGTTTCAATTTGGAAAAGACAAAGAGAAAACCAGTCCAGCGAGCAGTGATTCATACAAAAAGCGGTTCTGGAAAATCTCCAGAGCCGCTTTTTTGAAAACACACGATGGGAAAATCTACTTCAACTTTTCTTCGACGGTTTTTGCCACCCTGCCCAGCGCATCTGTGATATTCCCATTCGACAGGCTTCCCTGCGCGAGGTTGGGACGCCCGCCGCCTTTGCCCCCGATGCCGGTGATGAGATCGCCCGCTTTGAGTCCGCGCTTGACGACATCCTCGGTCAACACCGCCACGACAGTTGATCCGGTCACGAGGACAGCCGCGCCGCCCTTTGGATATTTCTCGCGGAACTTGTCGGCCAGCATTCGCAGGGTATCCACGTCCGAGCCGGGGATTTCCATTGCAAGCACATGGACATCCTTCACCGTTTGAACGTTTGCAAGTTGCAGGTTGAAATTTGAAAGCGCCTGCTGCGCGCGAAGGTTTGCAAGTTCCTTCCTGAGATCAGAGATTTCATCCTGCAAGGCACCCACTTTCGATGGAATTTCTTCGATGGAGGATTTCAATGACGCGGCAGTATGCTTCATCATCTTGAATCGCTTCGCAACGAGGTCATACGCCCCGCGGCCTGTCACTGCTTCGATGCGGCGAATCCCCGCCGCGGCAGACCCTTCGCTGACGATGATGAACGCGCCGACATCCGAAGTGCGGTCGAGGTGTGTGCCGCCGCATAATTCGTAGGAATACTTATGTTCATGTTCCACCGCCGCCATCGGGTGTACGACCGTTTC
>JBBIUO010000360.1:1995-4321 GCA_037440205.1 Chloroflexota bacterium | reverse complement strand
CAGGCATCATTCGTTCACAAATCATGAAGACCACCACACTTCTGGTCATTGAAGTTCACCATTCAGAAATCCCTTCCTTTGCATCGGATCTGCAAAAGAAGGGATTTGATGTACAAACTGCCCCAAACGGCAGTAAGGCGGTTGCGCGGCTAAAGGAAGTCGGGCCCAGCCTGGTGGTGATCAATGCCGCGTCGCTTCGTAGTACCGGCCTGCGCATTTGTCAGGCCATCCGCGAAAAAGACTCAAAACTCCCCATCGTTCTTATCGTCGAAAACGAAAACAGCGTAAGCAAGGATGCGGCGGATGCCGTGCTTGGTCTGCCGTTCACGGTGCAGAAACTTGTCAATCGCGTCAAGCCGCTTTTACCGGGCGACGGAAAGAATGTTTTGCACGTCGGCCCGATCCGCCTCGATCTTGAAAAGCGGCGCGTGCGTTGTCTCGGTAAAAGCACAAAACTCACCCCGCGCCTCGTTACGCTTTTGCATTTGTTGATGGACAAACACGGCGAGGTTGTCGAACGCGAACCTCTCTTCAAAAAGGCATGGGAAACGAATTACACCGGCGATACGCGTACGCTCGACGTGCATATCTCCTGGCTTCGCCGCGCCATCGAACTCGATCCCGATAATCCAAAATTCCTGAAAACGATTCGCGGGGTCGGCTATCGGTTAGACATCTAACTGGAATTGTTTTCCCTGCACCGTCACCAATCGGATGCAAGCCTTGTGCCTGTGCCCGATTTTTATTTTAAGTTCAAGAGGAAGTTCCCCGCTTCGCATGTGACGTTGAGCCTGCGCCGCACTCTTGAATATTTTCCCATCCCAATCAGGGTCAATCTCCCAAAAATCCATATCGAGAGCGGTCTCCAGCTTGACGGAGTTTTCGAGAACATGCACTTTTGTATTCCTCGCGCCGTTTGAAAAAATGTTTTCTATTTCCGCATCCCGTTCCAGCGTGAAGACAGCGTTCGTTTCCTCCGCCAACCTGCTGCGCGCGGTGTTCGCAGCGCGGAGAGTTTCATCGCATGTGATGAATCTGCGCCCGTGCCTTGCCGCCGCCAATGCCGTTGTCCCTGAACCGCAGAAGAAATCCGCGATCAAATCGCCTTTATTGGACGAAGCAAGGATGATCCGCTCCAGCAGTGCCTCTGGCTTTTGGGTTGGGTAGCCGGTGCGTTCATTGTGCAAACGGGCCACAACCGGGAAATACCACCAGTCTTCGGGCACTTTGCCGCGTTCAAGGTCTGGCACTTTGCCAAATCCCGCCTTGCGCGACGATTTGAAGGTGTTGATGGTGCTGGGATTATACGGCTCACGAACTGCATCTACGTTAAATGTATATCCCTTTCCTTTTGCATAGGACAAAATCGTGTCGTGTTTTCGATTGAACGCGGTCTTGATCGGTGACGGACCGTGATATGCCCAGATGATCTCATTAATGAAAACCCCTTCCGCCCCGAATAACTCATCGAGGATCAAACGAGCATAGGCATCGGCATGCCAATCGAGATGGAGATACAACGTCCCGTTTGGCGAAAGCAGGCGAACCATCAGCGCAAGGCGTTCATATAAAAACTGCAAATAGGAATCCAGATCAGGCCAGGCGTCGTGATAGCCGTCGGCCAGTTTCCACTTCGAGGGTTTGCGCGAGTCCTCGCCGCGGCCAATGCGGGCGGAAAACTTTCGGTTGGTGAAAAATGGCGGGTCGGCATAGATGAGGTCAATGCGATCTTCGTATTCAGGGAGAAGCGCCGCCATGACGGAGAGGTTGTCCCCTAGAATGATTCTCCCTGTGGGATGCGCGTTGGGATAGCCGCGTCCTTTCGGGTAGAGAACTGCATCTTGAATAACCGTAGCAGGCTCGGGCGGAGTAAGATGCTTTCCCTTCCAGCTGAGAATAGGCATGAGGGTTGTCAAATGTTTGGGCGAGGATTCGGCGCGTTAAGGAGGAAATCCACAAAAAATTAATAATGGATTTCGATCATCGTGCCGCGGCCTCTGTGGTTGGAAATAGCGTCGGCGGTGTGCGGCGGCTGAACCCAGCGAAAGATCCAATTGGCTTCGTTGGTGCGCATGTTGACGCAACCGTGGCTCATGGGCGTGCCAAAATTTTCATGCCAATAGGTGCCGTGAAAAGCGTGACCAACGGGGGTAAAGAAGGTTGACCAGGGAACTCCGGGAAGCACATATCCGCTTTCATCGGTGGTCACGTCGCCGCCTTTGCCAATGCTGAAGTAACTGTACCCCATGTGCTTGGACGGCACCTTGTCCAGGACAGTGAATTTTCCATTTGGCGTGGTTGTGGAGATGCCCTTCTCGCCGCCCAA
>JBBIUO010000360.1:0-1985 GCA_037440205.1 Chloroflexota bacterium | reverse complement strand
AGCTCTTCGCACCGCTCGCCGTTGCGCTCGGCCTCGCCGCCCAACCCGCCGCCGGGAATACCTGACGAGATATTGGTCTGAAAAACAGACCTTCCATATTCATGGGCAATGAGCGTTTGCGTGGTGAGGTTCACTTCGATCAATTTGTCCTCATAGGGGACTTCGGGACTGATGGGGTCGAAAATACTCAACGGCAGGGCGCGAAGATGAATGGCGGGAACGTAATACGGCACGTTCGAATCGAGTTCATCGTAAATGCGATACCACGCGCCGGTGTAATCGGCCATTTTGGGACCTTCCTCCAGCGCTTCCACCCAATGCACCGAGCCATAATAAAGCGGCGGGGTAAGCGGTTCCCAGCCGCGCGCTTTTGAAAAACGATATGGCGTGGTGTACGGAACGGTAACTTCAGTAAGAATTCGTTTCCCTGCGGGAATGCTGTCAACCGGCGTTTGATAAATGATTCTCACTCGTTGCAACCGTCCGCGATGCAGGTAGCCGCCCCAAACACGATACCAGACGGGGTTATGTTTCGGCTCTTTCGCAACCACTTCATCGTAAATATGCACAAGGTCATCGCGATACCAGGTTTGATAAATGCGACTATCATCAGCTGGTTCGGCGCGTACCGGCATATCGGTGGTGGCGATCCGTACCATCATGCCGTCATCGAAATCGGTCAACCCCGGCAGGAAGGGAGTAAACGCCAGTCCGCCCAGGGTGAGACCGCTGAGTTTCAAAAAGTCGCGTCGTGAAAGTTGTGATTTCATGAGGAAAATTTTACACCAAAAACGATTCAGCGAGTCAGCAAATCAGCAAGTTAGTAGAGATTGGTTGATGAAATAAAAACTGCCCAACGCAATCGCGGAGGGCAGCTTGAATATTCAGTTTTATCAGGCTTGCACGGTTTCGGTAATCATATCCTTGAGCAGGATTTCAAGCGCCATCGAGTGGCCGCATCGTTTGTGGGTAAGGAAGAACTCGCAATCGCAGGTAAAAACACCCTTGTTGTAGGTGACATGGTGTTCATTATTATCGCCATGGAAGGTAAGGTCAAACTGGTTAAAAAGGAAGCGGTGCCTGTCTTCGGCATATCGTTTTGCTTTTTCCAACTTGCCAATTAATCCTGAATCCATTGTCGTGATCTCCTTTTCTTGGGTATGTAAAAAAATACACGCGGGAATATCCGCGTGTTGGTTCAACCAGATTGTGCATTTGCATGAAATAAGCGCATGACGGCGTTACCTCGATGCGACGAGTATAGTACCTTTCAAAGTGCGAGTCAATAACAAAAATCGGGTTGTCGTGGATTCGTATGGAAGTTGTAGGGTTTGGGTGGTTCATTCTCTAATTTCGACTCAATGATTGAAAATACGAAACCATTGTCCAAATTCACAATGAGGCCACAATCTGGGATTTGATCACAGATCGAAAACTCAGTTTGGATTTTGAATCTTTTCGGTTGGAATTTAGAACCTTCCCTAACCCTAATTTGGCTACGCGCAGACAATAAGCCCGCCTCAAACTTAATTTGACAGTTGATTCTACTTAATGGGCCATTTCCCCACCCGGGCATTGACCGGCGTCACTGCTTCGCTCGTCAAGCATTATTCAAGTTATTTTGTTTTACTCTTCCTTACAGATGACTTCTTCTTCGCGGGCTTTTTCCCGGCGACCTTCTTTGTCGCGGCTTTCTTTTTCACCGTTTTCAACGCGGATGTCTTCTTTCCAACTTTCGCTGGCGATGGCGTCACGGGCTTCTTCGTCCTCGGCTGAATCATTTTTGCAACCGTCTTCTTTGCCTTCGATGACGATTTTGTCACAGACTTCTTTGATTTGGATTGCGTCTTTTTCGGCGCAGTCTTTTTTGCTACCGCCTTCTTCCTTTTGACAGGCTTTGCGGCAACTGATTCTTTCTTCTCTTCGACACGGCTCAGGGCAGGTTCGCTTTTTACTTTCTTTCCCTTCGACACAGGTTTGCGGAC
>JBBIUO010000359.1:0-4328 GCA_037440205.1 Chloroflexota bacterium | reverse complement strand
GGATCCGTGGCTCTCCGGTTACGCCATTTCCTACTACTACTTCGGCTACGTGATGACCGCCATGCTGGCGCGTTTCACCGGCGTGTTGGGAAGCGCCGCCCATAACCTGATGACCTCGCTGGTCTTTGCCCTCGGCGCCATCGGCTCGTACGGGATTTTGTACAACCTGCTCTCGAAATCGCAGACTGCAAATCGTGTTCCCGATGCGCCCATTGAAGAGCAATCGCAAATCGCAAATCGCAAATCGCAAACTCGTGCTGAGCCCGGTCGAAGCATCGTAAATTCTCTTCTCGCTCCACTCTTCCTCCTCCTCATTTCCAACTTCGGCGCTTTGCTCGAGGTCATGCACCAGAGCGGACTCTTCTGGAAACTGAATCCCGCAACCGGCGAATACACCAGCGCCTTTTGGAAGTGGCTGGACATGAAGGAACTATCCGCCATGCCCGCCCTGCCGTTCCATCTTCCGCCGCTGGATCGTTACCTGTGGTGGTGGCGTTCCTCGCGCGTCCTGGGGGATTACGACATGCTGCGTAACCCGCTGGAAGTGATTGACGAATTTCCGTTCTTCTCCTTCCTGCTGGGGGATTTGCATCCACATGTGCTGGCGATTCCCTTCGGCCTGCTTGCCATTGCCACAGCCTTGAATCTGTTCTTTGGCGGCTGGCGCGGCGAGATCAATTTGCCGCTGGGCGCACGCCTGCGAATCAACCTGCCGGGCTTTTTATTCATCGCCCTGCTCCTCGGCGGACTGGCCTTCCTCAACACCTGGGATATCCTCATCGCTGCCGCGTTGATCGTCGCTTCGTATGTCCTCTGGCGCGCAAATGAAGACGGCTGGCGTTGGGAGCGCCTCGAGGATGTCTTTTTGCTTGGCCTGCCGCTTGGAATTCTTTCCATTTTGTTGTATCTGCCGTTTTATGTTGGCTTCTCGTCGCAGGCGGGCGGCATCCTGCCGAACTTCATGTTCCCCACACGTGGCGCACATCTGTGGACCATGTGGGGGACCTTATTCATTCCCATTTTCGCCTGGCTGATTTATCTGTGGCGCGGAGAAAAACTTCCATCCAATTGGAAACTCGGATTTTCACTTGGCCTTGGCTTTGTGATTTTCCTGTGGGCCTTTTCGTGGTTCCTGGGCTGGATCGGTTCCTTCCTGGATAGGGAATATGTCCAGGCTTTCCTTGCGTCACAGGGCATGAATGCGGGACAATTTTTCAATGCAACCTCCCTGCGGCGCTTGAGTTACATCGGCGGACTCATCACCATGCTGGCAGTATTCATCCCGGCCCTTGCCTTTTTATTCCCGCGCGAGCGTCAATCTGAAATCGAGACGCCCGAATCCACCAACCTCCAATCACCAATCTCCAGTCTCCAATCTCCAGTCGTAAATCGTAAATCAGAAATCGTAAATCGAGAATCGTCAATTCAATTCGTCCTCTTCCTCCTCGCCCTTGGCGTCATCCTCGTCATCGTCCCCGACTTCGTCTACCTGCGTGACAAGTTCGGCTACCGCATCAACACCGTCTTCAAATTCTATTACCAGGCGTGGATGTTGTGGAGTCTGGTTGCCGCCTTTGCGATCTCCCGACTCTTGCAAACCCTGCGCGGTGCGGCGAATGTGACGTTCCGCGTTGTGATTGGCCTGGTTGTGTTTGTCGGATTGCTGTACCCCGTTTTTGGGTTGATTACCAAGACGAACAGTTTCCATCCGCCCTATGGCTTCACGCTGGACGACTTCGACCGCATCCTCCGCGAAGATCCCGACGAAGCCGCCGCCATTAACTTCCTACGCACCGCGCCAGATGGAGTTATTGCTGAAGCGATTGGCGATTCCTATCAATATCCTTTTGCGAGAATTTCCACACACACAGGTCTGCAAACAATTCTCGGCTGGCCCGGTCACGAAGACCAGTGGCGCGGCAGTTACGCTCCACAAGGCTCCCGCCGCGACGACATCAACCGTCTCTACACCACACCGCGTTGGGAGGAAGCCCTGTTGATCATTCAGCAGTACGATATTCGTTATATTTTCGTCGGCACGCTCGAAAGAACCTCCCTAAGCGTGAACGAGACGAAATTCCAGGCTCATCTCAAGGTGGTCTTCCAGCAGGGCGACACGGTCATTTATGAAGCGCCGGCGCAGAAATAAAAAGAAAATCCCCGAATTGCCGGGGATTTTCTTTATTACGGTCTCACCACGTTAACTTTGCTCCTGGCGATTTCCTCGCCGACGAGGACGGCGGCTGGAGCGTTATTCGAAGGGGGTCTTATTGCGCCTTCACCACGCTGAATCTTTCTTTTCCAATTTTATAGTTGCCGCTTTGTTTGAGCACCTGCTCCACGGCTTCTGCGGGGATGTCCACAAACGTGACTTTTTCCTCGATGCGAATCTTGCCGATGGTGTAGCCGGGGATGTTGGCATGGAAGGCGATCTGCCCGACGATGTCGCTGGGGCGGATGTTGTGCGCCCTGCCTTTGTTGATCTTCAAACGCACCATGCCCTCTTCATGCGACGACGCGCCTCGGACTCGCTCGTGCCTGCCAGCCCGCCCAGACTCTTCCCTGCGCCCGAACTTTTCCCTCCTCCCTTTTTCATCCCTTTTGAAATCGGCTTTCACGTCGGCCACTTCTGCAATCGGCCTTTGCTTTTCATCGGCGCGGGCGATCTTGATGGCGGCGGCGGCAATGTTGAGCGGGTCATGGCCTGCCTCAATTAATTCCTGCACCATTTCCAGTTCGCGTTTGAAACGTCCGCGGCCAAGCCAGATTTTGAGATTATCCACTGTCTGCTGTTCACGATGTTTGATGATCTCGGCAGTGGTCGGCAATTCCATTTTAGTGACGGTTTGCTTCGTCAACGCTTCCACTTCGCGCATCCGCCGCTTCTCACGCGGAGATAACAACGTGATCGCGATACCTGTCTTGCCCGCGCGGCCCGTGCGCCCAATGCGGTGGATGTACACCTCTGCATCGTCGGGCAGGTGATAATTGAAAACGTGCGAAATATCTTCGATATCCAAACCGCGCGCGGCCACGTCGGTTGCCACCAGCACTTTCAATTGATTGGCTCGGAAACGTCCCAGTACACGCTCACGGGCATTTTGATCCAGGTCACCGTGAATGGCTTCGGCGGGGATTCCACGCACGACGAGTTCATTTGCCAGCGTGCTGGTCTCTGCGCGGGTGCGGGCGAAGATCAATGCGGAATGGATCGGCTCGATTTCAAAGAGACGGGTGAGCGCGTTGGTCTTGTCATTTTCATGGACGAGGTAGTAACGCTGTTCGATTGCCGAGGCGGTGAGCGTGCTCCTTTTAACGGTAACAGACTGAGGGTCACGCATGAAGCGATCTGCCAGTTTGCGAATCCGCACGGGCATGGTCGCGCTGAATAACGCCGTCTGACGCTCGGGAGGAGTCATCCCCAAAATCTTTTCGACTTCTTCGATGAAGCCCATGTTGAGCATTTCATCGGCTTCATCCAGCACGACAGTTTTGACATCGCTCAAGATGAGCACGCCGCGTTCGAGCAGGTCGTTCAAACGGCCGGGCGTGCCGACCACAATATCCACGCCGCGTTTAAGGCTGTTGATTTGCGGGCCGTAGGGCTGGCCGCCATAGACGGCAAGCACGCGCACGTTGAGATGCTTGCCGTACTCAACCATTGAATCGGCGACCTGCAACGCGAGTTCGCGCGTGGGCGCAAGCACCAACGCTTGCGGATTTTTTTGTCGTTGAAAATTGTGGAGAATGGGGAAGGCGAAGGCGGCGGTTTTGCCGGTGCCGGTTTGGGCCTGGCCGATCACATCCACGCCGGTGAGCATGAGCGGAATCATGCCCGCCTGAATGGGTGTGGGTTCGGAATAGCCAAGTTCGGTGATGGCCTGCGTGATTTCGTTACGCAGGTTGAGAGAAGAAAAATCGGTTGTCATCTTGATCCTTTTTTATGTCGTTGCGACGAGCCTCAAACGGCGAGGGCGTTCGCTGCGACGAAGCAATCTCATGATTAAGTTGGAGATTGCTTCGCGCCTTCGGCGCTCGCAATGACATGAATTGCGGGATGTTCTGATGACTCCGTTTAACTTTCTTCCTGCCAATCAGGTTCGCTTTTTCAAGCAAACCCGCCCAACAAAAAAGCCCGACCAGGTTTCATCGGGCATTCGTTCAGAGTGATCAAAACAACTTCCCAGAAAATTTGCTCTTCATCCGACCATCGTCGAAAGATAAAGCGGCGTGAGTGTATCACAGATTCGCGCGATGCGGGGAATTTGATCGGGACGCTTTTGGAATTATTTCGCCGTCAGCCAGACTCCCACCAGCACAATGACCAG
>JBBIUO010000358.1:671-4361 GCA_037440205.1 Chloroflexota bacterium | reverse complement strand
GCCTCCCCTCCTCGCGCAGACTCTGCTCCGGCGCGGGATCAGCCGTCCCGAAGAGGCCGAAGCGTTTCTTCATCCAGATAAAACTTCACCGTCGCAGTTTCCCGAAATCGAAAAGGCGGTTGAAATCATCGGCTCGGCCATCCGCAAAAAAGAATTGATCTGCGTCTGGGGCGATTTCGATGTGGATGGTCAAACCTCCACCGCATTGCTGGTGCAAACACTGCAATCGCTGGGCGCGAATGTGATTTACTACATTCCGATTCGCGGAAAGGAAAGTCACGGCGTTCACATCGAGACGCTCAAACCGATCATTGACAACGGCGCAAAGTTGATCGTCACCTGCGATACAGGCATCACCGCATTCGACGCGATTGATTACGCCAACTCGCGCGGCGTGGATGTCGTCGTCACCGACCATCACGATCTGGGCGAGACGCTCCCAAATGCAAAAGCAATCGTCAATCCAAAACTGCTGCCTGAAAATCATCCACTGAAAAATCTCGCGGGCGTGGGCGTGGCGTATAAACTTGCGGAGGCATTGCTGCGTACCGCCGACTTCAGTCGGCATACCCCAACGACTGAAGTCGTTACTACGTTACTCGACCTCGTTGCCCTCGGCCTCATCGCCGATGTTGCCCTTCTCCAAAACGAAACCCGCTCGCTTGCAAAACAGGGAATCAGACAATTGCGCGAAACGAATCGCATCGGCCTGAAAGTGATGGCCGAACTCGCGGGCGCATCGCTCGATACGCTCACAGAAGAAACCATCGGCTTTACATTTGCGCCGCGCCTCAATGCGCTTGGTCGTCTGGGCGATGCAAATCCTGCCGTCGAATTACTAATTACCAATAACCCTTCCAGAGCGCGCGTGCTTGCCGCGCAAATTGAAGGCTTGAACGCACAGAGACGAATGCTCACCAAACAAGTCTTCGATGCGGCAGAGGCGCAACTGCGTGAAAATCCCAGCCTGCTTGCAGAGCCTGCCATTGTGCTTTCGCATCTCAACTGGCCCGGCGGTGTGGTGGGCATCGTTGCCAACAAACTCGTTGACCGTTATCACAAGCCCGCCATCCTCTTCAACGAATCGGAGGATGGCATTCTGCGCGGATCGGCGCGTTCCATCGAAGGCCTGCACATCACCGATGCCATCGCCACACAAAAAAATATTTTGCTCGGCTTCGGCGGCCACCCAATGGCGGCGGGCATGTCTCTGCAAAAGGATAATTTGATTCCCTTTCGCAGGGGACTCGGCAAAGAGATTGAACGGCAACTTGGAGAGATCGCCTTCGAGGAGCCGACGCTTCAACTCGACGCCTGGCTTGGTTTGGGCGAAATCAACATTTCCCTCGCCGAATCATTGGAACTGCTTGCGCCCTTCGGAGCGGGCAACCCTGAGTTGACTCTCGCAACACGAAATGTCACGTTGAAATCCGCAATCGCACTCGGCAAGACAAAAGAACATCTACGTCTGAATATCGAGGATGAAAATGGCAATGTGCAAAGCATTCTTTGGTGGGGCGGCGCAGGCGAAGAACTCCCGCCCGCCGACACAAAATTCGACATTGCCTACTCCTTGCGTGCCACCACCTTTCGCGGACAAAAACAGGTCACGCTTCAATTCGAGGAATTCAGGGTCGTTGAAGAAAAGCCTGTCGAGATACGGGAAGCGAGATTGGAGATTCGAGATTTGAGATTGCAATCGTCGCTGTTGAACCTCCAGCCATCCACGCTGATTTGGGCCGAGGGACCAGATCGCTCTGCGGGAGTCAACCGTCTCGACCTACAGCAAGCCGACGAACTCACCATCTACACCACGCCGCCCTCCCCTGCTGAATTGCGAAAGGCATTGGAAATCGTCAAACCGAAAATCGTGTACGTCTTTGGCAGACCTCCCGCCGAGCAAAAACCCGATGAGTTCCTCGCCTATCTGGCAGGCTTGTGTAAGTTCGTCCTCAACCAGCGCCGCGGAAAAACGACCGTCTCCGAACTCGCCGCCGCCTCCGCCGCGCGGGAGAGCGCCGTGCAAATTGGCCTGCAATGGCTCGCGGCGGGCGGTCAATTGACGGTGAATATCGAGGATGATGAAGTCAGCTTGTCCAAAGAAACGCAAGAGAAGAATCCGTATTTGCAGGCGGAGTTGTTCATCGCCCTGCGCGGGGTCTTGAATGAAACATCCGCATATCGAAAGTATTTTGGAACAGCAGAGGACTTGAAAGGGTTGTTCAAGTGAGTGCTATAATTTCGACTGAAAGTAGATCATGAGACTTACCACTGACCCACTGGAGTAACCCATGTTTCTTCATATCAAAAAAGCGAAGTATCTTGAAAAATATCGCATCGAAGTTATATTCAGCAACGGGCAAAAAGGAGTCGCCGATCTTTCTCCCATTTTAAAAAAGGGCGGGGTATTCAAGCCGTTGAAAAAGCAGACCGAGTTCGCCAGGTTTCGACTGGATAAAGAACTAAGAACCATTGTTTGGTATAACGGCGCAGACCTGGCCCCCGAATACATTTACTTTCAAGCGTTCAAAAACGCGCCTGAGTTACAGGAACAATTCAGGCAGTGGGGATATATTTAGAAATGCCCGTTGAAACATCCCTACAATTTGTTGTGTGCCTGAAAAACAACGGTTACGAAGCCTCTCTTGAGCCGCGCAAGATTTATCAGGCGTTGCCTGACAAGGAAGCCGAAAGCCACAAGATGATCCGTGTGATTGACGAGTCGGGTGAAGATTATCTCTTCCCCGCCAGTTTATTTTCACCCATCTCCCTGCCGCAGACATTGATCGAAGAATTGGCGTTATCGGCATAATCAAAAACTGCGGCAGAGCGGGGGGTTCTCTAGTATCCCAACAGGTTAAAGTTGTAGGGCAAATTGGCAATTTGCCGAACGCAATTTAGCAAATTGCGCTACAAGTTCATCTGGTTACAGTACCAGGTTTTTTCAACACGAAACCTGAAATCATCTTCTGGGAGGCGATTCATCTGTCGGGGCAGGTCATGCTCGATTTGCTGAACCAGCCCACGGTTAAGGTGGAAGCGGAGCGCAGGAAAATCGCAAAGGAATATTGGGGGAAACGTCCACCTGATAAGCAAGACTCGGCTTGACCCTGCTTGTCTCAACCTGAAGGCAAATTGCGCCTGCCAAAAAATTTCATCATCCATAAAACCAGTCCGCTGGCGATGAGCGTAACAACCGGCAGGAATACCAACATCAACAACAGCCCGGCGTTGTGGTAAAGAATGTAGTATTCGCGGACAAGTTCCGCCATGCTTGTATATTCCGTCACACCCGTGCCCGATGGATTCAATACCGTTATCGGCGAGACGACCAACAAAACATCGCCCAGCAAAGATGGGATGGGACCGACATAGGCACCGGCCGTCATGACCAAAAAACTCAAGAGCGCAGAAACCATGCCAACGTGAAAATTGATCGCGCTCTCCCAGGTGGGTCGGCTATTTTTCCAGACGTGACGCAAAATCAAAAAGCCTGCCAGAATGGTGACGACAAAAAACGGCAGGTAGAGCGTGTAAAACATGAATTGACGATAGATCGGGAATACAACGATCAACGTCAGGACAGGCACGCCAAACAAAACCCCCGCACTCAGGCGCACTTGCATATTCATGGTCTGTCCCGCGGCGAGTCCCTGGCGATAGAAAAACCACCACGCATACAAACTAACG
>JBBIUO010000358.1:0-641 GCA_037440205.1 Chloroflexota bacterium | reverse complement strand
CAGAATCGCGTTTGCGGGATAAGCGGGAATCAAGCTTGATTTGTCTGCGGCCTTCGTAACGGACTCGCCCAGCAAGGATAGAACCGCCGTTTCGACGATCAGAATCAACGCGCCGGTCAACACGCCGCTGACAGCTGTCACCTGATAAATCAACATCATCTCCGGGTTGGGACTTCCGCCAGAGCCAGCCATCAATCCGCCCACTGCGCCCAATCCAAACCCGATCAGCATGAAAGCCCAAAGCGCAATCATCGTCCACCAATGAATGCCGGTGATGGAATCCACCAGCAGTCGGATGAATTGAGAATCGTCCGCGGCGGGATTCAAGCCAAATTCCAAAATGGGACGCGCTCCCCAAACGCCTCCTGCCGCGCCGCCCACAAGGATGTAACTCATCAAAGCCGCGATCCATCCCGCCACCCCGCCGCTGACCGCCGCCCCGATACGACTCCTTGTCCCGCTCAAGCGAGCAGAGACAGCGCCAGAAGCCAGAAGAATCAAACACGCCAGGATCACCAGCCCCCATCCCAGCGCGGCGCTTACGGCCCCCCAATCATTCAACAAGGTGGAGGGTAAATACTCCGTCAATGGAAACCACAACACCGAGGAACAAAAAACTCCGCCGACGACACCAGCCAGGT
>JBBIUO010000357.1:0-4368 GCA_037440205.1 Chloroflexota bacterium | reverse complement strand
ATTCGTGTTCGACGAAAACATTCGGGTTGAGGATCGATTCGCGAATGTATTCCTCCGCGCTTTTGGCAGAACCTGTATAGTCCCCGCTTTGGACATGTTCTTCGGCCATCATCTTGATATCGGCAAGGTTCGGCGCAATGACTCCAGCCGCGTTGGGAACGCCGGGGATGGAATGGCAGGTTCCGCACGCGCCTTTTTCAAATGCGGCGAGGGTTTCCGCCTCGGTATAGGTTTTATTGCTGGATTGCGCCGCTCCGCAGGCGGCGATAAAGATAGTCAGTACTGCGGCTATGGAAAGGAACTTTGCATACGTCTTCATTATTTCATTTCTCCTTGGGTTTTTGTTATGCCGCTTCAGTCTATGGGCTGGGAGACTGTAATCTTGTGAAAAACGGCACATTTACTCAAAATATACACCTCCGTGTGGATAATTTCCGTAACTTTTGTCACATTACACATTACATTCATCCGTTGACGAATTTTCGTCATGGATGATAACATGGACATACCCGACCCCCTGGGGAGGGGTAAGATTTATTGGTAGTTCTTTATCTGGAAAGCAGAGGCGCCATGGAAAACGATATTAATACCCTTAGAAGATTGAAAACCATCGAAGGCCACCTGCGTGGTGTGATCCGCATGGTGGAGGAGGATGCATACTGCATTGATGTGATCCGCCAGATACAGGCAATTGAGGCGGCTTTGAACAAGGTCAGTTCGCAGATTTTGGAGGGTCATTTGAATTCCTGCGTCACGACTGCCATTCAGGGCAGTGATAAAAAAGAGCGCGAGCGGGTGTTGAAGGAGATTACCGAAGTGTTCGAGATGTCTACGAAAGTATGAAGTAAACAAGTACACATGTAAACAGGTCTTAATCTAACTTGTCTACTTATATCCATAAAATCAAAACCAGGAGAAAAAACCATGACCACCGTTACCTATACCGTCCCCGCCATTTCGTGCGGACATTGCACCCACACCATCGAGACCGAAGTGGGTGACTTGCAAGGCGTCCAGTCTGTAAAGGCTGAGATCGGCTCGAAAAAAGTGACCATCACCTTTGCCGAACCCGCAAGCGAAGAGAAGATCAAGGCCCTGCTGGCGGAGATCAATTATCCCGCTGAAGGGCTGATTGCGCTGTAATCGAATGACGAAACACGCAACAGGCGGGGCGTAACATGTAACTTGCAACGTGTAGCGTGTTCCGTTTTGGACAGGAGTGAAATGTCAGATACCAAACAATTAACCCTCCCCATCACCGGCATGACCTGCGCCAACTGCGTCGCGACCGTGGAGCGCAATCTCAAGAAACTCGACGGCGTGCAGAGCGCGGTGGTGAATCTTTCCTCCGAGCGTGCGACGGTGGACTTCGACGCCGCCAAACTCGCGTTGACCGATGTCATTGCCCGCGTCAACCGCGCGGGATACGGCGTCGCTACAGGGGAAGCAGACCTCATCATCAAACGTCTCTCCGATGGAAACGATGCAACCCGTCTTGAAAAAGCGCTGGCGAAACTTGAAGGCGTGCTCGAAGCGCAGGTGACCTTTGCCAATGAAAAGGCGCGTGTCAAATATATTCCCACCATCATCACACAAGCGGAATTGCGCCGCGCCGTCTCCTCCGCCGGGTTCGAGGCGGTTGAACTCGGCGGCGAAGCGGAAGATGCCGAAGCCAAAGCGCGCGAGCATGAGATCAACGAACAACGCCGCCTGCTCATCATCGGCTTGATCTTTACTGTGCCTTTGTTCCTCTTTGCGATGGCGCGCGATTTTGGCATCCTGCCCGATGCGTTCTACGCGATGTCTGCCATGGAAGGAATGAGCCGCGCGCCCGCCGCGTGGACAAATTGGCTGATGCTTGCGCTCGCCGCACCGGTTCAGTTTTATGTGGGCTGGCAATATTACGTCGGCGCGTTCAAAGCCCTGCGAAACAAATCCGCGAACATGGACGTGTTGATTGCAATGGGCTCGTCCGCCGCATTTTTCTATTCCCTGCCGATCACCTTTGGCTGGCTGGCTGGGCACGTCTATTACGAGACGGCGGCAGTGATCATCACGCTCATCAAACTTGGGAAATTCCTCGAAGCCCGCGCGAAAGGACGCACTTCGGAAGCGATCAAAAAATTGATGGGACTCCGCGCGAAGACCGCCCGCGTCATTCGTGACGGGATGGAGGCGGAGGTCTCAATTGACGATGTCCGCGTCGGTGACATGATCCTCGTCAGACCCGGCGAGAAGATTCCTGTGGATGGAGTCGTCGTGGATGGCCGAAGCGCCATTGACGAATCCATGCTGACGGGTGAGTCGCTCCCCGTTGAAAAGAAGCCCGGTGACCCGGTCATCGGCGCGACGCTCAACAAACTTGGCCTGCTCAAATTCGAAGCGACGAAGGTTGGCAAGGAAACCGCCCTCGCTCAGATCATCAAATTGGTGGAAGATGCGCAGGGAAGCAAGGCGCCGATCCAGAAACTGGCCGACCAGGTCTCGGCGATCTTCGTTCCCATCGTCATTGTCATTGCCCTGCTGACGTTTGCCGGGTGGTATTTCCTCGCGCCGCAGGTTGACGATCAATTTACACGCGCGTTGATCAACATGGTGGCCGTGCTGGTGATTGCCTGTCCGTGCGCGATGGGGCTTGCCACGCCGACGGCTGTCATGGTTGGCACCGGCAAAGGCGCGGAGATGGGCGTGCTGTTTAGGAATAGCGAGGCGCTTGAACGCGCGGGGAAGGTGAATGTGGTTGTTCTCGATAAAACAGGAACCATTACAAAAGGTCAACCTGCTGTAACAGATGTAGTAATCAGTAATCAGTTATCAGTGGGCGATACTGATAACTGGTCACTGACCACTGATAACTTACTCCGCCTCGCCGCTTCGGTCGAAAAAGGAAGCGAGCATCCGCTTGGCGAAGCGATCTGGGCGGAGGCGACCACTCGCGGGTTATCTTTGGCTGATCCTGCCGGTTTTAAAGCAGAGGCCGGGCATGGCGTGCAGGCCGAGGTCGAGGGAAGAAACGTGATGATCGGGAACAGGAGAATGTTCGAGGCGAGGGGAATCCAATTGGGGAGTCTCGAATCCGAAGTGAATCGTCTTCAATCCGAAGCAAAGACGGCGATGCTGGTTGCAATTGATAACATGGCCGCAGGCGTCATTGCCGTTGCGGACACGATCAAGGATGGCTCGAAGGATGCGATTGCCGACCTGCACAAGATGAATTTGCAGGTTGCGATGATCACCGGCGATAACCAAAAAACCGCCGAAGCGATTGCGAGGCAGGTAAATGTGGATACCGTGCTTGCAGAAGTACTACCGGAGGGGAAGGCGATTGAAGTGAAGAAATTGCAGACCATGGACGATGGACGACAGACGATGGTCGGTGGTCAACGGTCTGCGGTCAATGTCGTAGCGATGGTTGGCGACGGCGTAAACGACGCCCCCGCGCTCGCGCAAGCGGATGTGGGTCTTGCGATTGGCACCGGCACCGATGTGGCAATGGCCGCCGCGCCTGTGACTTTGATGAGCGGCGACCTGCGAGGTGTGGCGCGCGCCATCAAACTTTCGCGCAAGACGCTCGGCACGATCAAACAAAACTTGTTCTGGGCGTTTTTCTACAACGTCATCCTCATCCCTGCCGCCGCGCTTGGATATTTGAACCCGATGCTTGCCGCCGGCGCGATGGCCTTTAGCAGTGTGTTCGTGGTGAGCAACAGCCTGCGGTTGCGCGGGCAGAAGATATGAGGGCAAGTAGACAAGTAAACAAGTAAACAAGTAAACAAGTAAACAAGTAAACAAGTAGACAAGTAAACAGGTAAACCGGTAAACACGGAAAACAATTGATTGCGTAATCTTACGTGTCCACTTATGTACCTGACTACTTTATCCGAGGCTGAATGTCAAAACAACAAAACAAAGCTGTTGACCCCGTTGTCGTCGTCACGATGGGGATCGTATTTCTTGCAATTGCGTTTGCGTTGGTCATGTTTCAATCGAATTCTCCGACCGGCGGCGCCGGCACAATGAGTCAACTCATGGTTGCCTTCATCACCGGGCTGACCACCGGAGGATTAAGCTGCCTTGCAGTGCAGGGCGGCCTGCTTGCCAGCTCGCTTGCTCATCAAATCGAGCAGGATTACGTTGCGCAATCTGCGCGCGGAAAAAAATCGAAGCAGGCTGTCGTCCGCACGAACAGCGTGCTTCCCATTTTGCTTTTCCTTATTTCTAAAGTCGCCGCCTACACATTGCTTGGCGCTCTGCTTGGCCTGCTGGGTTCATTTGTCACCTTCAGCCCGATGACCCGCGCCATGTTGATGTTTGCCATCGGCGTCTTCATGATCGGCAACGCACTTCGCATGTTCAACGTTCACCCGA
>JBBIUO010000356.1:0-4383 GCA_037440205.1 Chloroflexota bacterium | reverse complement strand
TCATCTTCACCATCGAGATGATTAAAAGCCCCGGCTCGCTCTTCCCGCAGGATATCAAAGACCTGTGGTCGCAGATCGAAATCAAACGCTTCGACGACAAGACATTCCAATTCAAACTCCCCGAACCGTTTGCCCCGTTTTTGGATTACGCCACCTTCGGCGTTTTGCCGAAGCATTTGCTCGAGACGGTTCCAGCGGATCAACTTGCCACAACTCAATTCAACCTGCAACCGGTTGGCACCGGCCCGTACAAATTCGACCGGCTCATGGTCAGCGGCGGACAGATCACCGGCGTGGTGCTTACGGTGAATAAGAATTATTACACGACAGGCGCGTTCATCGAGCAGATTGTTTTCCGTTTTTACCCGAGTTCCGCGTCTGCGCTCGATGCCTACCAGCAGGGCGAAGTGTTGGGCGTCAGCCAGATCACCAACGACGTTTTACAAAAGGCGTTGATGCAGCCGACTCTTTCGGTTTACACCAGCCGCCTTCCGCAACTGGGACTGGTATTCCTCAACCTCAACAACCCCACCGTTTCCTTTTTGCAAAGCGATAAGGTCCGCCGCGCGCTTTTGCTTGGCATCAACCGCGAACTCATTGTTTCCCGCATCATGCAGGGACAGGCCATCATTGCCGATGGCCCCATCCTGCCGGGTTCGTGGGCCTACTACGATGAGATCGAACACCTTGGCTACGACCCGGACACTGCTGCGGCGTTGCTCAAAGCCGAAGGGTTTGTGATCCCAGCCAGCGGCGGGGATGTACGCGCCAAAGACGGTCAATACCTGACCTTTACGCTGACTCATCCCAACGACGACGTCCACACCCGAATCGCGCAAGCCATCCAATCGGATTGGGCATTGATCGGCGTGCGGGTGGATTTGCAGGCAGTCTCGTATGATGCGCTAATCAATGACTACCTCACCCCGCGCAATTATCAGGCCGCGCTTGCAGACCTGAACACGGCACGCACGCCCGATCCCGACCCGTATCTTTTCTGGCATCAATCCGAAGCCACCGGCGGACAGAACTACTCACAGTGGGATAACCGCACCGCCAGCGAGTTTCTGGAATCGGCGCGCACCGAAGCGGATTTTTCCGTGCGTGCGCGTTTGTATCGAAACTTCCAGGTGTTGTTCACAAAGGAAATGCCATCATTGCCTTTGTATTACCCCGTCTATTCGTATGGAGTGGATGCGCAAGTGCAGGGTGTGCAGGTCGCGCCGATGTACGATGTCAGCGACCGCCTTGCGTTGATCGCGGAGTGGTATCTCGTCACGCGCCGCACATTGGAACAAACACCTGTGCCCGCAACCCCGTAAGACCGACTTAAGTCGGTCTTACATTAAGGAGCAAAAATGTCTGACGCACAAAAAGCCATCGAGTACGCCCACCAAAATCACGAGCGCTTTATCCGTGAATTGACCGAGTTCATCAAAATCGAATCCATTTCAACCGATGACGAATACAAGCCGCAGGTCCTGAAAGGAGCGGAATGGGCCGCAGATCATCTGCGCAAACTTGGGATCGAAAATGTGAGACTCATGCCCACCGGCGGACATCCCATCGTGTATGGCGATTGGCTGAACGCGAAGCGACCCGGCGCGCCGACAGTTTTGATCTACGGGCATTACGATGTCCAGCCTGTTGATCCCATCGAGTTATGGGAGACTCCCCCGTTTGAGGCGACCGTGAAAGGCGATTATCTTTTCGGGCGCGGCACCTCCGACATGAAGGGGCAGGTCATGGCGACATTGAACGCCGTCGAGTCCATCATGAAGACGGGCGATTTTCCGGTCAACCTCAAGTTCATGTTCGAAGGTGAAGAGGAAATCGGCTCAATGAACATGGGCAAATTCCTGCCCGAACACAAGGATTTATTCAAGGCCGATTTTTGTCTGAACCCCGATGCGGGCGCGATCTCTGCCGATGAACCGACCATCACCTTCGGCTTGCGCGGACTTGCTTATTTCGAGGTGCATGTCAAAGGCCCTTCGCAGGATTTGCATTCTGGCTTGTTCGGCGGCACGGTTCACAATCCGGCACAGGCGTTGACCGAACTGGTCGCCGGGATGCACGATGCCAACGGCACAGTCACATTACCGGGTTTTTACGATTCGGTTCGCCCTGTCACTGAAAAGGAACGCGCCGAAACCGCAAAACTCCCCACCACCCCCGAAAGTTATTTGAAACAAACAGGCGTCCCTGCCTTGTGGGGCGAAAAAGAATACACGCCCGCATTACGCACCGGCGCTCGTCCCACGCTCGAAGTGAACGGTCTGCTTTCCGGTTGGACTGGTCCTGGCTCGAAGACGGTTTTGCCTGCAAAAGCGATGGCGAAAATCTCCTGCCGCCTCGTGCCGGACCAGGAGCCCACCGAGGTTTACAAGCAACTTGTCCGTTACATGGAAGAACACGCGCCCAAGACCATCACCTGGGAAGTAAAAATTTTGCACGACAGCCCGTGGGCCATCACCGACATCAACACGAATGGTGTCCGCGCCATTGCCGCCGCCATGGAAACGGTCTGGGGCAGACCGCCTCTCTATCGCCGTGAAGGCGGTTCGATTGGCGTGGTTGCCATGCTTCAAAATACCTGCGGAGTTGAATCGGGACTCGTCGGCGGCGGCCTGCCTGATGACAACGTCCACTCGCCGAACGAGCGGATGCACCTTCCCACCTGGTACAAGAACATGGATGCGTTCATTCATTTCTTTTTCAACATGAAATAGAATGTCATTGCGAGCCGCCGCTGGTCAGTAGCGCGACACTTGCACCGTCACTGTGTTTGGTGCAGTGCGGTGAGCGCATATCGAGCCGAGGCGGCGAAGCAACCTCCAATGGAATACGAGATTGCTTCGTCGGAAAAAGCATCCTCCTCGCAATGACATGAACAAAAGGACTCAATGGAAGACAGAATTATCACCTACGGCGGACAAGCGGTTATCGAAGGCGTTTTGATGCGCGGGCAAAAGGCGTATGCCATTGCCATGCGCGCGCCCGACGGCTCGATTGCCGTCCATACCGAGAAACTTGCGAAGGTTTATCGTTCGGGCATCACCAAAATCCCTTTCATTCGCGGCGTGATTTTGTTGTGGGATGCCCTCGGATTGGGAATGAACGCCCTGACGATTTCGGCGAACACCCAAACAGGCGAGGATGAAAAACTGGAAGGCCCGGCTCTTTATTTGACCTTGGGCCTGTCTCTGACCATCGGCATTGGACTCTTCTTTTTGCTTCCTGCCGGTATTGGCGGCGCGGCGGAACATTATCTCGGCTGGGGTTCGTGGCTGAATAACCTCGTCGAAGGCATTATCCGTTTGCTCCTGCTCATTGGCTACGTCTGGGCGATCAGCTTCATGCCCGATGTGAAGCGACTCTTCATGTATCACGGCGCGGAGCATAAAACCATCAACGCTTATGAAGCGGGCGCGGAATTGACCCCCGAAGTCGTGGCAAACTATCCCATCGAACATGCCCGCTGTGGGACGGCCTTTTTGCTCACGCTGGTTCTGCTTTCCATTTTGGTTTTTACCTTGCTTGGCCCCCTGCCGATTTTCTGGCGGCTCGCCTCGCGCATTTTGTTGATCCCCGTCCTTGCAGGCATCGCCATCGAATACATCCGCTGGACGGCGAATCATCTCGATAACCCCATCGTCCAGTTTATGATCAAACCCAACCTCGCCTTGCAACACCTCACCACCCGCACCCCCGACCTCGCCATGCTCGAAGTGGCGATCCAGTCATTTCAATCCATGCGAAAGGCGGAGAGCGAAGTGTTGTAATAAGTGGAAAAAGATGAACAAAAAATGGCCTCGTGACATTTCGTCCGGGGCCGTTTTTGTTCATCCGTGCATTCGTTTGCGAAGCGATCCGTTGATCTACTCCCTCCGCCCCTTCGTCACAATGATTGGGGTTCCCAAAAAACTATATTGCGCGCGGATTTGATTCTCAAGATAGCGTAAATACGTAAAGTGCATCAACTTCGGCTCGTTGACATAGATCAAAAACGTCGGCGGGTCGGAGCGGACCTGTGTGCCGTAGTACATCTTCAAGGCGCGGCCTGCATGGGTCGGGTGCGGATGCGCGTCCTGCGCCTTGTGGATGATCTCGTTGATGGTGGAGGTGGTCAGGCGGGCGAGACGTTCCTCCTGCACCTGCAAGGCCATCGGCAAAACCTGATCCACGCGCTGGCCGGTCCTGGCGGAGATGAAAAGGATTGGCACGTAATCCATGAAGTTCAGTTCGTGACGAATCCTCGTTGTGTACTCGTCCATCGTTTCGTTGTTCTTTTCGATGGCATCCCATTTGTTGACCAGCACCACGCACGATTTCCATTCGTCGAGGATGTAACCCGCAATGTGAGCATCTTGCGCTGTAATG
>JBBIUO010000355.1:3608-4405 GCA_037440205.1 Chloroflexota bacterium | reverse complement strand
CAGGTAATCGTTCGCGCCAAAGGATGTCGCCTTGCTGTTGCTGTCGGCCATGGCGGTAATGATCAAAATGGGGGTTTTCGAGAAGAGGGGATCGGCGCGTATCATCCTGCAAAGCGTAAAACCGTCGGGTGGGGGCATCATCAGGTCGAGGATGAAGAGATCGGGTCGCATGGAAGCGGCCATCTGCATGGTTTTGGAGCTCTGGGTTGTCGCGGTTACCTCATACCCTTCGATGGAAAGGTATCTTTTCAATAATCCTGTGACTTGCGAGTCGTCGTCAACGATCAATATTTTAGGCATGGCATCTTCCCAGGCTCGTGGAATTTCCCCTTAATCATACAATTAAAGAGTTGATGGTGCAAGAAGATGCAATGCAATTACACGGAAAGAATGCTTGTCTATTCCATATTCAAATGGTAGGCGGGATGAGCGAACTCCCGCCAGTGCGCGTTTGCGAGGTACTCGTCCACCAATTCATCTGTGACGGGCTGTCCCGGTTTGTGGATTTCCTGCCATTTTAGAAACCCAAACATGGGACGCGCCCTCCTGTAAATTTCAACGACCAGCCTGCCCATGGGACCACATTCCCGGTTGAAACCCGACTTTTCGAACTCTGCAAATACCGCCTGGTAATCGAAGAGAACGCGGTGGAAGGTGGGAGTCCAACCGTTTTCATTTCCCTCCAGCAACATATAACTCGCGGAAAAAATCCCATCCAGCGGGACGCCGACGGAACCCGGGTTGAAAATACGCCAACGGCCGGCCTGACGATCCATGGGCAGGTGGGTATGCCCGCA
>JBBIUO010000355.1:3210-3560 GCA_037440205.1 Chloroflexota bacterium | reverse complement strand
TTCGATCTCTTCATCGGTCAACGTCCAATACACCGAATCCCACACATCGGTCGGTGTGCCGTGAAAGACGTGGATCGGCGGCGCGTCTTCAAAATGCAAGTCGAGCGTGTCGGGCCACGCGGCGATGCGCGATTTCACCTCCTCGTCGAATTGACGAACCATCCACGCGGTGGGCGCAAACTTGACCGGGTCAGCCCATTCGGCGGGCGCATGCGGCGTGCCGTAATCCAGCAGAAAATATTCGTTGTTGCCGCGAACGACAGGCCAGCCTTTCTCGATGACGATCTTCGCCGCCCTCGTTGAAGACGGCCCGAAATTAACCACATCCCCCACAACGATGACCTGATCCA
>JBBIUO010000355.1:0-3176 GCA_037440205.1 Chloroflexota bacterium | reverse complement strand
GAGCGCGGATATGTTGCCGTGAATATCGGAGAGAACGGCAAGTCTGGTCACGGGGGAAGTTTAACCGAAAAAGTCGTACCGCAAGATTTATCTTGCGAGTGATGGCCGTGCCGCCAAATCAGTGGCAGGTGAATCTCGCGGTACAAAAAGTGCATAGGTTGAAAAACATGCAATTGAGTTATTGCAGGATTACATGAGGTGAAATGATTCCCGCCAGCAATTCATCCACCGCGCTCATCAATTCCTGCAAATTGCTTGCTTTCAATGCGTCATCGCAAAGTAAAACATGTTTTGGGTCGCCGTCAAAATCGTTTTTCCATCTCTTCTTTCACGGCGTCGAAAAGCGCCTCTGCCAGTTGCAGGGTTTCCCTCGCCTCGTATTCGACCACGTCAGGAGTGTTGCCGGGGTAACGGGCTTCGACCGCCCATACGGACAAATCATATAACTCGGGGAATTTTTCCTTTACTTCCCAGCCTTTTGGAATCAGTTCCCGAATTCGATCAAGATCGTGTGTATGAGGGAATTGAATGTCAAGATAAATCAGAATTGCCTTGAGCGCTTTTTCTCCTGCTTGTTGTGCCATAAAGCAAATCTGACGCGGAAAGAAATCTCCCTTTTCAAGCAGGGCATACGCCGCATCAAGATCTGATTTTGCATATTCCAGCCAGCGTTTTGCTTCACTTTTGTTCATATACAACTTTACCCTCCTCCAGTGCGGGACGCAGGATATTCCCGACAATTTTTCCATACTTTGCCAGGTCTTCAGGCGTGACAACAATAATGTCTTTGCTGATCGGCAGATTGCTGAGTGTATTCCCGATTTGAATGGCGGCTTTGCGTTTGTGTTCCACCTTTGTCAGCACCACCAGCAAATCCAGATCGCTGTCTTTTGTCGCTTCGCCGCGCGCCCATGACCCAAACAAAATGATCCGCACGGGATGGAATTTGCGCGCGATCCTGTCAATGACCTCATTCAGGTAGGGAGGTTCGGCCATCTGGAGTGCATTCATAAAATAATTTTACATCAAAACCTTATCCCGCCAGCAATTCATCCACCGCGTTCGTCAACTCGCGCAAATTGCTGACCTTCAACACATCATCACAAAGCGGAGCATACTTCGGCATGTCGCTGTCACCATGCCAGAGATGCGGGGCTTCGGGGTTCAGCCAGATCGTGCGCGTGGCGCGGCGGGTCATCGTGGAGAAAATATCGAGGCGCGGATCGTTGTAGTTGTTGCGCCCATCGCCGACGATGAGCAGGGTTGTGCCGCTGTTGAGCGTATCCATGTATTCGTTGTTGAAATCATTGAGTGACCAGCCGAGGTCGGTGTTGTAATGTCCGCTGGGCATACGCCACAACACGGATTGAATCGCTTCATCTGCATTCGTGCCGCTGAAATCTTCCGAAATCGATTCGAGATGGTCAATAAAAGCGAAAGCATGTGTCTTGCGAACTTGTCCCTGCAAGGCAAAAAGAAAACTCAGCATCAACTCCGAACAAAAGCGCATGGACGTGCTGATGTCACAGATGACCACGATCTTCGGTTTGCGAATTTTGTCGCGGTGGCGGATCTCCATCGGCACGCCGTGATATTTCAAATTCGCGCGGATGGTCGCCTTCGGGTCGAGTTGTCCGCTTTTCATGCGCTTCTGCCGCAACGCAATCCGTGTCCGCAATGCGGCGGCGAGTCGCTTCACTTCGCGTTGCAGAATCTTTTTATCCGCATCGGATAGCGCCTGAAACGGACGGTTCATCAGGCTGTCAATGTTCTCGCTGCGCGGACGTTCACTCATGTTCTCAGCGATGCGCTCGCCTGCAAATTGCTGAATCTGTTCCTGCATCCCCTGTAAATTTTGTTGAACCATCTGTCGGATTTGTTCGATGCGTTCGCGGTTCATTCCCATCTGCGCGAGTTGCTCCATCAACTCCCGCATCGCCTCGCGCACTTCGGGGAACGCCATCGCGCGCATCATTCTCTGCGCCATCCAATTTTGATATTGAAGATTATCCGCCTGATTCAATCCGACCAACTGCGCCAGCGCCTCCAACTCAGACTTGGTAAGCGGCTCGCCATTCATCAGCCTTTCCATTCGCTGACGGAGATTCTCGGCAAATTGCTTCAACGCCTCGGCCAGCATTTGAATCTCTTCAGGCGTCAGGTCATCCGATGGATTGCCGCCCATCATCGGCGGAGTCCCAGAGCCGAAGAAGAGCGGGAATAATTTGTCGAACGTGGGGAGGTCTTTTACATCTTTTATCAACGTCGCACGCAGAGACAATCGAAACGACTCGCGGTCTTGAATCCCCATCAAATCCACCGCTGAAAACGCCTCGGCAGATTCCGCAAGCGACACGCGCACCCCGCTCGCGCGCAAAGCTGAGATCAACTGTAAGATACGGGATTCCATAAATCACTCAATTCTTTGGATCAATTCGACCTGTTCTGCATCTGCCGAAAAAATAAAATCTTCCGTCACGTACACGCCTTGCCGACATTGACCGCTTCGCACCGCACCCGAAATCTGGTTCGCCAAATAAACAGGATCGGCGCTTCGGCTTTTGTCCAACGGCCCCAGCCTGCATGACTCCGCGGCTGGGTAGTTATCCTTATTCTCTACAAGATACTCGATTGCTTCGAGATTTGCAACCATGCGCGGCAGGTTTGTCGGATTGAACTTCCGCGCGTAGGGCGGCTTGAGAAAGTCGGGGCGGGTGATGTAGTCAATGTTGAAAATCGCCTGGACTTTTCTGCCATCGGGATCAATATACCCGTAAAGCGCGGTCTGTGAATCATCCCGTTGGGGAGACCTGCCGCCGGGCAGGGCGATCATGTTTCCGAGCCGCGGAATCAAATCCTCGCGGTGGACGAGCGTCAGCAGTTCGCGCAGATACATGTCGTTGTCGCGCAATTCCGCGGTGATGCCGAGTCCTTTTGTGCTTTTCAAATTGACATGCCGAAACGTGTGGTTGTAAATCATGGCGTCGTGTTCGATGCACCACACGATCACGTTTGCAAGTTGAATCTTCTGCTCCACGAGACTGCCCACTCCGTAGGGCTTGTCTCCGAAGTTGGCGAACAAGGCCCAGTGAAAGCCGAAATCGGGATGCTTCTGGTAGAACTCCCACGCGATGCCGAGGCCGGTGCCTTTGACGGGGATCCCATCAGGCGTCAGG
>JBBIUO010000354.1:937-4419 GCA_037440205.1 Chloroflexota bacterium | reverse complement strand
AGCACAAGTTTACGAATTACGATTTACGAGCATGGCCTGAAATTCAACGTGGACATCCAACACGGCCACAAAACCGGCTTCTACCTTGACCAGCGCGAAAACCGACATCGTGTGGGCGAACTGGCAAAAGACCGCGATGTGTTGAATTGCTTTTGCTACACAGGCGGATTTTCGATTCACGCCCTGGCGAACGGGGCAAAGTCTGTGCTGTCTGTGGATTCATCTGCCGATGCGCTGGCATTGCTCGAAGAAAATATCGCCATCAACCGCGTCCCCGCTGACCGTCACACTTCCATCGAAGGCGATGTCTTCCAACTGCTGAGAAAATTCCGCGATGCGAACCGCTCCTTCGACATGATCATCCTCGATCCGCCCAAATTCGCTCCCACCGCCGCCCACGCCGAAAAAGCCTCCCGCGCCTACAAAGACATCAATCTGCTGGCTTTCAAATTACTTCGTCACGGTGGAATCCTCGCCACCTTCTCCTGCTCCGGCGGCATCGACGCGGCGCTCTTTCAAAAAATCGTCGCCTCCGCTGCATTGGATGCAGGCACGGATGCGACGATCATCGAGCATCTGTCACAGGGAAGCGATCACCCGGTCAGTTTGCATTTTCCCGAGGGCGCATATTTGAAGGGGTTGATCTGCGTGAAGAGGTGAGAATCTCATCTCTTACTTTTCTCCCAACCCCGGCAACCCGCCAGCGGACTTTGCCATTTTCACGGCTCGCAGGATTGCCTCGACCATCACTTCTGCCGCGAATGCGCCGATGATGGAGACATCGGCTTTTTTTGTGCCGGTGGAAAGTGCAAAGGTCACGTCGCCATCGAGCATGGTGTGGGCGGGACGGATCGTGCGCGCGATTCCATCCTGCGCCATCTGCGCGACTTTGGTGGCCTGCGCTTTTGTCAATTTTGCGTTCGTCGCAACGACTCCGATCACAGTGTTGGCGCGGCTTGCAAAACCGAGAACGCCGCGCCCGATTTGATTCTTCATCATTGCAAGCGTATCTGCAAATTGACCTTTTTTGCCAACCCGCAACGGCCCGATTTTTCCAGAACGAAGACCGGCGATGATCTCGCCTGTCTTTGGGTCAACCACATCGCCCCACGCATTGACCGCGACAATGGCGCCGACGATCACGCCTCCGCCGATATCCATGCTGGAGGCGCCCAGCCCGGACTTCATCGCCAATGCTGTGCCGAACATCTTGCCGACGGACGCGCCTGTGCCAGCGCCGACATTCCCTTCTGCGGGTGGCGTGGGAACTGCTGAGGCGGCGGCCAATACTCCCATCGCTGAATCAGGCCGCAGGTCCGCGCGACCGAGATTCAAATCGTAAAGAATCGCGGAGGGGACGATCGGCACTTTTGCAACGCCGGTGTTGAATCCGATTTTCTTTTCTTCGAGATAACGCATGACGCCGCTCGCCGCATCCAGGCCGAACGCGGAGCCGCCAGCCAGAACGATTGCATGAACTTTCCCGACGAGGTTGATGGGATCGAGCAGATCGGTTTCGCGTGTGCCGGGCGCGCCGCCGCGGACATCCACACCGGCGACGGCGCCTTTGCGGCAGAGGATGACGGTGCAACCGGTGAGCGCTTCTTCATCCTGCGCGTGACCAACCTCGATGCCGCGCACATCGGTGATGGAGTTTTTCAGTTTCATGATTCGAATCATACCAGAATGGACGGCTTACGTGAGTTGCTTTCTCATGTAAATGCGACTCAAGCCATACTCGACGCGGCGGTCATATTCGACGTAGCCGATTTTTTTGTAGAGCGCCTGGTTCTCGGTCATTTTCTCGTGGGTGAAAAGATAGATGCTGTCGTATCCATGCCGCAGGGCTTCGGCTTCGGAAAATTCGAGCAGAAGTTTGCCAACCCCTTTTCCCTGATAACTCGGCTCGACCGCGATGACATCCAGCAGGAAGCCTTCTTCGGTTGTGCAGAGTACGACGATGCCGGCCATGTTGCGATCCATGGATTCTGCGATCCAGACTTGATGCTCACGAATCTCCTTTGCATAATCCATGAGCATGGGACCGGGCTTTCTTCCGATGCGCTCGATGTAGTGACGAAACGCATTGTGGACACAGGCGGTCACGCCGGGCGCGTCTTCTTCGGTGGCAATTCGCAGGGAAAATTGTTGGCTCATGTGTAACCTATGTGCGGACGTTAGAGAACGTCCGCTACGCAAAACTAAAATTGATTCCATTGACTTGCGAACTTCAAAATGCGCGGGCGGATGTAAAACGCAAACGGGTCTGCGATCATTCGTTTTTGCTTGATCAAGTTCATTGCCGCGAATGGATCATATCCCTGCGCGATGAGGATGCACGCGCCCATCGTCACGCCGCGATGGACTCCACCCGCGCAATGGGCATAGACCTTGCCGCCGTTTTGGATCGTTTCGAGCGCGGCTTTTGCTCCGCGATGCAACGCTTTTAACGAAATCGGAATCAGCGGCGAATCAAATGTCGGTAGCCAGAGCAGTTTCAAGGGAGTCGGATGCGGGTCTTTCTTCGGGCGTTTTTCCACGCGCATGTTGATGACCAGATGCACGCCGAGTCCGCGCAGGTGATCGTAATCCTCTGCGGAGGGAGTCGTGCCGATGAAGAGGTCGTCGGTGATGGAGGAGAAGTTCATGCAAGGAATCGTAACACATACAAGTTGCGTTCTGTTGGGAAAAACGGTAAGATAAAGACGGGAACGCGCCATGCCGAGAAATATCAGAACCATCCTTCGCAAGCTCAAAAAGGGGCTGACCGAAATCTACGGCGAGCAGTTGAAAGCCGTGATCCTGTTTGGCTCGTTCGCGCGCGGCGAGGGGCGGCTCCCCGATTCGGATATTGACGTGATGATCGTTTTGAAGGGTGAGTTCAAGTATTGGGAAACGGACAGGCGTTCTTCGGAATTCGTAGCAAACTTGTCATTGGAAAACGATGTTGTTATCTCGACCAAACTGGTTTCCGAAAAAAAGTATACTGAAAGCAATTGGCCGCTTTATATCAATATACGAAGGGAGGGGGTAACGGTATGAAGACTCCAGAAATCGAGCATCTGATGAGCCTGACGGATGAAAGCCACGAAGTTGCAAGAACATTGATTGATACGGCTCATCCCCGTTTTTCCGCGGCCCAGACATATTACACGATCTTTTATCTGGCGCAGGCAATGTTGCAATCAAAGGGATTGTCCTTTTCCAGTCATTCTGCGGTTGTTGCCGCCTATGGCAGGGAATTTGCAAAAACAGGTTTGTTGGACCCGAAGTTTCACCGCTACATCCTCAATGCGCAGAAACTCCGCCAGACCAGACATTACGGCGAAGAGGGCGAGGAAGTAACGGACGAGGAAGCGCGCGAATCCTTCCAATGGGCGGGGGAATTCATGGAAGCAGTGAAAGAATATTTGAGCAGGATGTAAACAAGACCTCCGAGGTCTTGGAGACCTCGGAGGTCTTGAGCGAGTTTTCCAAAACCA
>JBBIUO010000354.1:0-927 GCA_037440205.1 Chloroflexota bacterium | reverse complement strand
GCTGGCATGTCGAAAAAAGACGGTTCTCCAAAATCGAAAAAATCAAAACCTGAAAACACGCCTCAAAGCGTGGACTTGAGCGTTGGCAGGGATGTGAACGCCGATAATGTGATTATTGGCAACAATAACGTTATCCATTATTACGTGGGCGGCGAAAAACGCGAGATGCGGACGGGTTGGTTTTATGGACATCGCTACGGTGACTTGGCGGCGTTCACTGGACGCGCGGATGAATTAAAAAGTCTCGACGATTGGCTGGCAAACGACACGGATAACTTATTACTGATCACTGCATTCGGCGGATTTGGAAAATCGGCGTTGACGTGGCAGTGGTTCAACAACCGCGTGGATAAAACCAAATGGCAGACGGCGGTCTGGTGGTCGTTCTATGAGAAGGAATCGGGGTTTGAGAGTTTTCTCGTGGAGACGCTGAACCATCTCGGCGTGGAGGTCAAAGCGTCGGCGCGGTTACAGGTCAATGATCTGCTGGAGGCGATGCGCGGAACGAAACTCCTGATCGTGCTGGACGGCTTCGAGCGGCTGCTGCGTCAATACGGGCGGATGGACGCGGCGCTACAAGCCGATGACGAGGACGCGGCGATTGACCCATCCCAGCGCGATTGCTCGTCCCCGCTAACGGAAACCTTCCTGCGCGGTTTGAGCGGCGCGGGGATGAAATCCAAAGTCTTGATGACCACGCGCCTGTGTCCGCGCGTGCTGGAGAGCGCCGACGGCAAACTGCTCTACATCGACGGGGTCATCCTGGACAACACAGACCGGGCGCAGCTTGAAGCCCAGGTGCGCCAGGCGCAGAAGCTGGAAGCCGTGGGCACCCTGGCGGCGGGCATCGCCCACGATTTCAACAACGTCCTGGCGCCCGTCATCGGCTATACGGAAATGGTGCTTGCCGAGCTGGCCGAGGATGAC
>JBBIUO010000353.1:1402-4425 GCA_037440205.1 Chloroflexota bacterium | reverse complement strand
CACAAGCGGAATCTACAAATACATCCGCCACCCGCTGTACAGTTCCCTGCTGGTGCTGACGTGGGGAATCTACTTCAAACATTTTTCAACGGCGGGAACCGTTCTCGCAATCACCGCAACCGCCTTTTTGATTCTTACCGCACAAGCCGACGAAGCCGAGTGCATTCAATTTTTCGGCGCGGAATACAGCGAGTACATGAAGCGCACGAAGATGTTCATCCTATATATTTTCTAAACCGCGATGAAAGCCCAACTGCTCGAATCTCCTGGGGATGTAACCCCGCATCGCCTGTCCCTGAAACTGGTTCAACATCCCAAACCGATTCCCGCCCCGGGAGAGATCCTGATCAAAGTCACCCGTTGCGGAGTCTGCCACACGGAATTGGACGAGGTCGAAGGCCGAATGCCGCCGCCAAATCTGCCCGTGATTTTGGGTCATCAGGTGGTGGGAGTTATCGAAGCCCGTAGTGACGACTTCAGTCGTTCACCAAAAACGACTAAAGTCGTTACTACAGGGTCCCGAGTCGGCGTGGCGTGGATCGCCTCCGCGTGCGGCGAATGCGGTTTTTGCAAAAGCGGACAGGAAAATCTGTGCCCTGAATTCAAAGCGACGGGACGCGACATCAACGGCGGATACGCCGAGTACATGAAAGTCCGCGCGGATTTTGTTCACCCGATCCCCGATTCGCTTTCAGATTCGGAAGCCGCGCCGTTGCTTTGCGCGGGCGCGATTGGGTATCGGTCGCTGCGATTGAGCAACTTGAAAGATGGACAGTCGCTGGGATTGATGGGCTTTGGAGGGTCAAATCATCTCGTTCTCAAGATGGCCGTACACAAGTACACACGCACACAGGTATTTGTGTTCAGTCGAAGCCCCGAAGAACGCGAATTTGCCCTTTCACTGGGAGCGGCTTGGGCGGGGACGATTAAGGAGAGTCCACCCGAGGCGTTGGATGCTGTCATTGACACCACACCAGTTTGGGGTCCAGATGTGGAAGCGTTGAAATGTCTGAGGCCGGGAGGAAGATTGGTCGTCAACGCGATCCGTAAAGAGGAACATGACAAGGATGTCCTCCTCCAATTGAATTACCCCGCGCATTTGTGGATGGAAAAGGAAATCAAAAGCGTGGCGAATGTGACGCGCGACGACGTGCGTGAGTTTTTGCAAATTGCGGCGGAGGCAAACATAAAACCTGAATTTCAGGAATACGAATTGAAGGACGCGAACCGCGCGCTGATCGAAATGAAGCAGGGTAAAATTCGCGGGTCGAAGGTTTTGTGTGTTTAAGCAGGAAGCCCCGTCGAATTGACGAGGCTTCGCGTTTTATTTTTCCACTTTTTCAGGGACGCTCGCGGCGTTGGATGCGGACTTTCTCATCTGGTCTTCCTGCACCATGCGGATGCCGTTGCTGACCTGGCCGCTCAGTTTGGAAATTTGTTCCTGCAATTGCATAAGCGTATCCACCACGTAGTTATCGGCGTCGGCGCGGGTGGCTTCGGCTTCGGCGCGCGCCTGGCTGACGATTTGATCGGCGCGACGCTGGGCTTCCTGCACGACCATATCCTTTTGCGTCATTTGATCGGCTTTGTCGCGGGCGATTTGCAGGGTGCGGTTGGCCTCCTCCTGCGCCTGCGCCATCACACGGTCGCGCTGGGCCATGATCTGCTGTGCCTTCTTCACCTCTTCGGGAATGGCGATGCGCATCTGGTCGATCAATTCCAGCATACGATCCTCGTCCACAATGACATTGTGCGTAAAAGGAACAGCCTTCGCGGCATTGAAGAGTTCTTCCAGTCGGTCAATGAGTTGCAGAATGTCCATAGTGCGCCTCTCGCGGGCGATTTCCTGTTTTTAAAAATAGGATGTATCAATTCTAGCACAAATTAATCCCGCAGTGCGTTGGGAGGAGATTGCTCTCCCATATTAACCACCTTGGCATGGAGGGCGGCCTTGACGTGCGCCGGCACCATGCTGGAAACATCCCCGTCCAACAAGGCGATCTCGCGCACCGTGCTGGAGGAAAGGAACGTATGTTGTTCCGCTGTGATGAGCGCCACCGTTTCTATATCGTTTGCAAGCCGTTGATTTGCCAGCGCCATGCGGAACTCGAATTCAAAATCTGAAAACACACGCAGGCCGCGCACGATGACCTGTGCCTGAATCTTGCGGGCAAAATCAATCGTCAGGCCGCTGTAGCCGGTGACCGTGACCTTGGGATTATCCTTGAACGCCTCGGTTACCAGCGAAATGCGTTCCTCCGGGGAAAACATCAGGCTTTTCAGCGGCTTGTCATACACCGCCATGACAACTTCATCGAACAGTTTCGATGCCCGATGGGCAATATCCATGTGGCCGTAATGGATCGGGTCGAATGTGCCGGGAAATAATGCTTTGACCATGGTTCGTTTGATAGTTGCGTTGTTACATAGTTACGTGGTTGGGTGGTTGGCCGCTAGACGACCAAACCATCAAACTACGCAACTACCCAAACTCTTCAACTAACATCTCCTTTTCCTGTGCCCCAGAATCTCTCGAATGCTTCGGCGAGCAGAGCGTGTTCGGATTGTTGCAGGTATGGATCGCGCTCGAACAAGGCCTGCGCCTGCGCGCGCGCTTTTTCGATCAGGGAAACATCGGTGATATTCGCCATCTTCAAGGTGGTTCCAAATCCCGCCTGGCGCGTGCCTAAAAATTCACCGGGGCCGCGCGTTTTCAAATCGAGGTCGGCCAGTTCAAAGCCGCTGTTGGTTCGCGCCATGGCTTGCAGGCGTTCATTCTCGGTCGCATCTTCATGCGTGGGAATAAGCAGGCAGTAGGATTGCTCCGCGCCGCGCCCCACACGCCCGCGAAGCTGATGCAACTGCGCGAGACCGAATCGATCCGCGCCTTCGATCAACATGACGGTGGAATTCGGCACGTCCACACCCACTTCGACCACCGTTGTGGAAACGAGGATGTCGTATTCCCTGTCGCGGAATTTCATCATCACTTCGTCTTTTTCGGCGGGACGCATACGTCCGTG
>JBBIUO010000353.1:0-1352 GCA_037440205.1 Chloroflexota bacterium | reverse complement strand
GTTTCAAAATCATCCACGGCAGCGCGGGCTTCGATCTTCTCGCTTTCATCAATCAACGGGTACACGATGAACGCCTGCCTGCCATCGCGAATCTGTCCGCGGATCATGGTGAACGCGCGCTCGCGTTCCTGCGGACGAAGCACATAAGTATCCACCGGCTGGCGGCCAACGGGCATTTCGTCAATGACAGAAATATCCAAGTCGCCGAACACCGTCAATGCAAGCGAGCGCGGGATGGGCGTGGCGGTCATCACCAGCAGATGCGGGTTCGTGCCTTTACTGCGGAGTTCCTTGCGTTGCTCCACACCAAAGCGATGCTGTTCGTCAATCACGACGAATTGCAAATCCTTGAACAAGACGTCAGGCTCGATGACCGCGTGTGTGCCGATGACGATTTTCACGGAACCATCTGCCAGCCCCCGACGGATCGCTTCTTTCTCCGCCTCGGGCGTGCTTCCGATCAACAGGCAGATTTCGCCCCGTTGCATGATTCCGTTCTCGCCTGCAAGCAGACTGACGAAGTTGCGATAGTGCTGTTCCGCCAGAATGGAAGTCGGCGCCATGATTGCGGCCTGCGCCCCGTCATTGACAACCACCGAAGCGGCTAAAGCCGCTACTACAGTCTTGCCCGAGCCGACGTCGCCTTGCACGAGTCGGTTCATCGGTTTGCCAGAGTCCAGGTCCGCGCGAATCTCTTCGAGGGATTTTTGCTGGGCAGATGTCAAGGCGAAGGGAAGGCTGGTTAACCGCGCACCCAGCCACTCGGTCGAGGCAGAGAAGCGGCGGGCTTCCACAGATTTCCAGTCGCGTTTCTGGCGAAGCACTCCCATTTGCAAATAGAAGATTTCATCGAATCCCAAACGTTCGCGCGCGGCTTTGAGACGATCCTGCGAGACAGGGAAATGCGCCTGCGCCAATGCTTCGCCAAGCGAAACAAGTCTCGCCGCGAGTTTGATTCTTTCGGGGAGCGCATCCACCACCGACGGCGCCCAATACGAAACCACCTGATTCATGATTCCGCGAAGCCACTTTTGCGTGATGCGCTCGGTGAGCGGATAAATGGGGACGATGCGCGCGGTGTGCAAATTCTCCACTTCAACGGGTTCCCAATCCGGGCTGTTCATGATGAGGCGGCCAAGATATTGATCCACTTTGCCGGAGACGGAAATGGCGTCGCCTTCCTTGAAACGATTCGCAAGCCACGGCTGGTTGAAAAACGAAATGCGAAGCGAGCCGGTGCCGTCGTTGATGATGACTTCCACAATGGATGATTTGCCGCCGCGAATGGGGCGGGTATGCACGCTTTGAATCGTGCCAAGCACGGTAACCACGTCGCCATAAAAAAGAGACTT
>JBBIUO010000352.1:1595-4440 GCA_037440205.1 Chloroflexota bacterium | reverse complement strand
ACTTGAAGTTTCGTGAGCGGGTTATTGGTGAGTTTCGGGCCGCCCCAATAATGAGTCAACGCATCCTTGACCCAGTTTGCAAGATCGGCCTCCTGCGGAAGAGAATCCGAGAGCAGGTTGGCGCGGGTATCGTATCGCCCGGCGGCGCGCATCCGCTGGATCATTTCGACCTGCGGCTGTAAATCCACAAGCGAACGGAAGGCGCGCTGCTGAAGTTGACGATCCTGCAATGCGAGCGCGGCGCGGTCTGCAAGGAGCCACAAGGCATCGCGCTGGTCGCGTTCCACCAGTTGTTTATCGCGCCTTGCCACACCAAGCAAGCCGAGAAGAGGCGGCGTTTCATCCTGATCCATGTCCGGGCGGCGGCGGTGACGCAGGGGCAGGATCCAGAAATTTCCCCATTGAAATTCCCTTCGTTCGTCGCCGTTCACTTTTTCCAGCGCTTCTGTCAAACCTTCCTGGTCGAGCAGGGCGCGGTTCCCCGCCACCACAATGGGAGATAGAGTCTCGTCATCCAGTGCGGCGACGAATGCCGCCGGCGACTGCATGTGATCGCGAACCGCGGCCAGCACCGATTCGAGGAATTGCTGGAGGTCGCTTTGCGTAAGCAGGCGTTCTTCAAAATTTTGAAGCAGTTGCAATTCGCCGCGATCCCTGCCGAAGAAGAGCCAACGTTCCCAAAGAGGCGCGGCAAAGGTGATGAGATGTTCCAGCGATAAAATCGTCAACACCACGATGAACGGAACAAAGGCATTGTACGGAGTGCCGAGCAATTCCCCGCCGCGGCGGACGATGGTCATTAACCCCAGCGTCGCAGAGGCTGTCACCGGGCCGCGCATGATCCATTTGAACAAACGGCTCTTGATAACACGGTCCGGCCACGAGACACCGAAGAAGGCAACCGCATACGCCATGATAATGACCAACGCGCCGACCAGTATATTGATCAACGTTGCGGCGGTCCAAAACAGGTAGGGATGCGCCGCGGCAAGTCCGTAGCCGAATAAAAGATACGGGTAGGAACCAAGCGCCGGAGCGGTCGCACCAGCCATCAGGTACAACATGCGGCGGCGTCCCGAACGGGTCAACATCAAACTGTAGGCGCGCGCAAAATTGATCCCCGCCCAGACCATGGCGGCGACATAGAATACCGTGAACACCTCAGTCCACATCGTGCGCTGAAGGTGCGGCGCCGGCTTCCCATCGGGGACAAGGGGGCCGAGCAAGTATCCAAATGCAAGCAAAGCGAGGAATAAAGCCGAGACCACGTACATGCCGCGCACGGCCAGCCTTCTGCGTCCGCGCGAGGGGCGGCCTGCCGTCACAAGCAGGGCATCGGAAAGATGAAGATACGCCGCAGGGAGAAAGACAATGCCAAACCATTGCAGGCGCAGGAACAGGTCAATGGTTCCGGGCGTGAGCGATTTATCCTGAAGCGCCTCGGCGGTGAAGACGATCACCACGCACAACAAAATAATCGCAAACGACCGCGCAACCCTGTCGCGCAGGTTAAACGAAAGCGCATACAGAAACAGCGAAAAAGCCGTGATGGCAATCCCCGCCGTTAGAATCTGATTCAGCGCCTGGATCCCCGCCAGTAATGGTTCCATCCAACCGTTAATCATGCAAACCCTTCCAACAAATAACATTCAGGCGGCCGCAATGACCGCCGTTTTTATTTCAGAACTCTGGTAAAGAACAGGGCCACATCCTGGGTTAAATAATAGTGGTCATTATACCCGCAGAATTCATAACCGAACTTCTGGGCAAGACGAATCGCGGGAAGATTTTTCGACTGCATTTCCAAAAGCAGACGACGATACGATCTTCCCGACGCCCAGTCCTGCGCGGCCGCCAATAGAGTACTTCCCACCCCCTGGCGGCGGCTTGCCACATCCACCACGAGGTCAGTGACCCAGGCCATCGAGTCCATTCCACGCTCGAGCAGGCTGATGTACCCGACCGGGTCCTGCCCGATGCAGGCGGTAAACATCATGGAACGCTTCGACCAGTCATCGGCAAGGCCAAAGGGATTGCGCGGATACGTTACCGAAATGGAACGGGGCAAGCGCACCTCGCGGAATGCGGCTGTGACCTGCCCGGCCTCGCGGCGTAGTTCCAACTGCCAGACCGATTCGCTGGCGACGGAATGATCAAAGCCCATCAGGCGGGAAAGATCATTTGCAATGGTGGGACGGATTTGAATTTCAGGCATAAAGTTTCCAGAATGAATTGGATTCACGGCACGACGCGCACCGGCACAATACAGGCCGGCAAAGCCTGCCCCTGGTTATCGGTGACGACAAGCCGAAGTTGATAATCGCCGGGGGTCAGCGCGGTGGTGATCCACTCGCCGAGTTTGCCATCCACCACGATCTCGCGCCCGGCCGAGATGGTGGCCCAGGTATCGCTTCCCTGCGGCGCCACTTCATATTTATAAAATCCGAAATTGGGGATGTTGACCGTGCCAATCAATACAACAGTTCCTTTTATCTCCTCCCCCGGTTTTGGCGAGGTCAGCATGACCTGATTGGGAGTGCAACCTGTCAGGTTGGCCGATAATGGCTGTTGAGGCAAATTCGCAAACTGCGTCATCGCCGCCGGGGAAAGTGTGCCGGTTGGAGTGGAGAGAAAATCCAAAGTCGGTGTGGGAAGAAGGGCGTTCGAAGGAAGCCCCGGAATGATGAACGTTGCCACGAAAAACTCGGCGCAAAACAGGGCAAGGATCAGGATCGAGATCGCGGCGGATTGTCCCAGGCGGCGGGCCGAGAATTCGCGTTCCATCGTGTACACCGCGGTTTGCGATTCCCGCCACGAGCGCCACAACCAGCGGAAGGAAAACAGG
>JBBIUO010000352.1:1072-1585 GCA_037440205.1 Chloroflexota bacterium | reverse complement strand
ATGGCCAGCGCAATGTAAATCAACGCCTCGTAGGAGGCGAGGAAGTTATAAATTTCTGCCATGCGCAAACCTGCTTACAAACCGCGTAACACGCCGCGGATGATCGTTTCGACCTTTGGCGTGATCACCTTTCCCGCCTCGATCACCTCTTCATGGGTTGTGACCGTGGAACCATCGAGGTTGGCCTTGTTGCTGATGCCCGAAAGCCCAAGTACGCGCATGTTCCCATGACGGGCAACGATCACTTCCGGCACGGTGGACATGCCGACCGCATCGGCTCCCGCAAGGCGCAGAAAGCGCAGGTCAGCCGGGGATTCAAACGAAGGACCGCTCAACCCGACATAAACACCTTCCCGTAAGAGGAGTCCATTTTCCTTTGCAACCTTGCGAGCCAGATCAAGATAATCACGATCATACGGCTGGCTCATATCCGGGAAGCGCGTGCCGATTTCATCCAGATTCGGGCCCATCAGCGGATTCAACCCGGACATGCCCATCAGGTTGATCTGGTCG
>JBBIUO010000352.1:0-998 GCA_037440205.1 Chloroflexota bacterium | reverse complement strand
GGGGATGCCCAGTCTCTGCATTACCCGCACGGGCAGAGTGACCTGCCCCATGCTGTAGCCCTCGTAATAATGGATGCGTCCCTGCATGACGAGGACGGGTTTGCCCTCCAGCTCACCGATGACGAAACGGCCGGCATGTCCCTGCACGGTTGAAACGGGGAAGTTGGGCAGGGAATGATAAGGGATGTACACTGCCTCTCGGACGGAATCAGCCAGATCGTTAAGTCCGGAACCGAGGATGATTCCCGCAGTGGGCTGAATCGATATCTGTTTTTTTACCGCCTGCGCGGCTAAATTGATCTGGTCAAGGGAGATAAAATTTTGCATTGATGCGTATCCAGGCAAGGTTTTTGTAAAAGGCTCGTCCCCATCGAAAAGCCAAATCTACATCGGGATTATATCAGAATTCAAAAACGGGTATCAGGGCTGTTGCATCGCACGCGCCGGAACGCGAATGCGAAAAGGCAATTACACCATCCCACAACTTTTAAAAGGTAGGTAAAATTCAGCCATTATGCAATCCCCGTCCATCATGGAACATTCGTCTGAACATGAGTTGAACGCCCTCGCTTACGGAATCATTGGACTTATGGGGGTAAGCCTGTTATTAATTCCATCGCGCCTGAGCGCATTCATTGCGGGACAATCCAACTGGTTCGTTATCGTTCAGGGCGTCCTGGCGTTTGGCGTTTCCTTATCGTTTCAGATCGTAACGTTGACCCATTCCACGCCAAAGCGGGTTGCGGTGTTTCGTGGGGCGGCCATTTTTCTTCTTGCGTTTTTTGCGGCCTTGTCGCTCCGGGCGGAATACTTTATCGAGGCATCCATCCTTGTGTATGTTGCCGCCGCGCAATGGATCCTCGCCACTCCACTGAAAAAGTATTTCGTTCAAATTGACCTGTTGAAGTTTTCCTTCATCGTGATCGGTTTTTGCAGCGGAATATCCATTGCAATATCGGGCGGACGGTATGCGGACCTCGACATCACCCCCTACAGGC
>JBBIUO010000351.1:0-4456 GCA_037440205.1 Chloroflexota bacterium | reverse complement strand
AGATTGTTTACAATATTTATGCCACCAAGGAGGTCTTCATCGTCATCCCAGACCAGCCCGGGTGCGCCGAGGCCTCGCGTGGGAACTTGTACACAACTACACGTGAGGGCTACTCCCAGCCCGCCGCCATCCCCTGGCCGTCACCTTAGGAAAATAAAAATCGCCTTCAAAAATCCCGCTAAAAGGCGGGATTTTTGTTTGAAATATCGAAAATTAATGTTGACAAAATAAAATAATGGTTTTAGAATGCCAAATATCGGTTCAAAAATCTTGAACTATTAATTGGATTTTCTCAACCAAGGAGATACCCATGTCTGATTTAGCCATTGAAGCCCGCCAATTGGTCAAACAGTTCCCTGCCCGGCCCGGAACCGGGGACAAGGCCAAAGAGGGGCAACCCGCCCGCAAACGCGGATTCCGCCTCTTTTCCAAGAAAGAGCCGAAGCAGATGTTCACCGCCGTCAACGGCGTGGACCTCGAAATCCGGCGCGGTGAAATTTTCGGCCTGCTCGGTCCGAATGGCGCGGGCAAGTCCACCACCATCCGCATGTTGTGCACCTTGCTCGAGCCCACCAGCGGCACGGCCACGGTCAATGGCTTCGACGTGGTCAAGCAGGCCAATGAAGTGCGCCGCAATCTCGGGACTGTCCTCGCGGGCGAGCGTTCCATTTATTGGAAGTTGAGCGGGCGCGAGAATTTGGAATATTTTGCCGCGCTGTATCACATCCCGCCTGCGGTCGCGAAGAAGCGCGTGGACGAGTTGATCGAGCGCATGGAATTGAAAGACCGCGCCAACGAACTCGTGGAAAAATATTCAACGGGGATGCGACAACGCATCGCCATCGCAAAAGCTTTGCTGGCCCGCCCGCCCATCCTTCTGCTCGACGAACCCACGCTCGGCCTGGACCCGCAAGCGGCTCGCAACTTGCGGGAGTTGATCGCCACCCTGAAGTCGGAAGGCCACACCATTTTGCTGACGACTCACTACATGGAAGAGGCCGACCAACTCTCCGACCGCATCGGCATCATTGACGCGGGCAAGGTCATCGCGCTCGACACGCCCGAGGGACTCAAACGCCGTATTGATCAAAAGGAAATCATCCGCCTCGAGTTGACCGGCTGGCACGACGATCTCGCCGACAGCCTGAAAAAGATCTCGGGAATCGAAACGCTCACGACTCGTCAGCAGGGCGAAGCCGACCTGTGGGAAGTGAACATGCAAGCCCGCAACAGCCGCGCTGCATTGCCTCGCATCGTGGAGACCATCAGCGGCAACGGTACGCGACTCGTCAACATGAACATTGTCAAGCCGTCGTTGGAGGATGTCTTCATCCACTTGACCGGCAAAGCATTGCGCGATTAACGGAGACAGCCATGAGATCCGAAATGACTCTTCCTGCTTCGTTGGGACAATCCAACCTCATGAGCGGCTTGCGCGCCACATGGGCGGTCATCCACCGCGAGTGGATGATCTTCGTGCGTTACCCATCGTGGATCATCTCCCTCTTCATCTGGCCGGTCATCTTTCCGCTGGGATACATTCTCACCGCGCGCGCCCTCTCCGGCGTGGACGGAAGCGGTCTCGTCACTTTCCAGCAGAACACCGGCCTGACCGAGTACGTCGGCTATATGGCGGTCGGCACGATGATCTGGATGTGGCAGAACGTGGTGCTGTGGCAGGTGGGATACGCGCTCCGCAACGAACAGATGCGCGGCACGCTCGAGTCGAATTGGCTTTCGCCCACCGCGCGATTCTCGTATCTGTTTGGAGCCAGCGTCCCGCAATTGGTTTCGGTGCTAATGTTGATGACCGTTGCTGGATTCGAATACGCTTTTCTCTTTGGCGTGGAATTTCATGGAAGTCTCGGCCTCGTTTTGCTCGTTCTGTTGGCCGCGATTCCCTCTGTGTACGGACTTGGTTTCGCCTTCGCGAGCATTGTTATTACGGCCAAGGAAGCCAATGCCTTCGTCTTCCTCGTCCGCGGCGTGGTGATGGTTTTCTGCGGCGTGACGTATCCGCTCGCGATCCAGCCGCAATGGATTCAGGATGTGGCCCTCTGGCTGCCGCAAACCTACGTCATCCACGCCATGCGCAGCGCCGCGCTATCCGCCGATGGGTTGGCGGGAATCTCGCACGATTTGCAAATGCTCCTGATCTTCGGCGCGATCTGGCTGACCATTGGCTACGCCCTCTTCGCCTGGATGGAACGCCGCGCCCGTCGCACCGGCGCGATCGGGCAGTATTAACAACGCTCGTCATTGCGAGGGCGGTGATCTTCCGCCCGAAGCAATCTCCTTGTATGCGTGGGGATTGCTTCGTCGCTTCGCTCCTCGCAATGACGGAGGAACATTTATGCAAACACAAACCCTCTCCCAACCGACTCTCACCTCGCAATTACGCGCCCTGTTCGCCATCATCCGCAAGGATTGGAAACAGTATTGGCGCTACCCGTTCAACGCCGTCTCTGCCGTTTTTCATCCGCTGGTCTGGATCGCCCCTGTGTATTTCATGGGGCTGGCCTTCAGCACCAACGGCAAAGCGGAAGGCTTCGCCCAATACAGCGGCACCACCGACTTCATGTCCTTCATCCTGCTTGGCACTGTGTTGGAGAACTTCATCAACGCGGTGTTCTGGGGCATGGGCTATGCCTTGAAGAATGACATGGACTCTGGCGTGATGGAATCGAACTGGCTCACGCCGATTCCCCGTTTGTTGATCCTGATCGGACATTCGGTGACGAACCTGATCGTTACAATGATGACCTCGATGGGCATGCTCTTCTTCGCTGGCCTGATCTTCGGCTTCCATCCCACCGGCAATCTCTGGGCTGCCTTCGCGCCCATCATCCCAATGATGATCGGACTCTACGGATTTGGGTTTGCCTTCGCCGCCGTCGTGATGCTCTTGCGCGAGGCCAACGCCCTCGTGGACATGAGCAGTTTCCTTGTGCAGATCTTCTCTGGCTCCAATTTCCCGGTCAACGCTTTGCCGCGCTTCCTGCTTCCCGTGGCTCTGGCCCTCCCGCTGACCTACGGCCTCGACTCGGTCCGCGCGCACCTGCTTGGTACGAACACCATCGTCCCGCTGGAATGGGAGCTGGTTCTGCTGTTTGTCTTCATGTTCGTCATGCTGTGGATCGGCACTGCCGCCTTCCGCTCGCTCGAACGGCGCGTGCGGGTGCTGGGCACGCTCGGACAACACTGAGTTGGGTGATTTTCCACTGTTCAAAATAGAACGGAAGTGCTATGATGACCCCCTGAGGAAAAATGCTCATTAAACGCCTTATCGAAACTCTGAAAAAAGCCTACAACGAGTATCCGCGCCTGTTTTGGGCCGTGGTCGGAATCTCGTTCATCGACCGCGTTGGCGGGACGATGCTCTTCCCGTTCTTTGCCCTCTACATCACCCAGAAGTTCAACGTCGGCATGACCGAGGCTGGCGTCCTGCTCGGAACCATGTCCGCCTTCGGGTTTGGCGGCGGCATGATCGGCGGCGCGCTTACCGACCGCTTTGGCCGCAAGCAATTGATCCTCTTCGGGTTGATGTTCAGCGCCCTTAGCAGTCTCGCCTTTGGCCTCGTTACCACTTTCCAAATGATGTTCCCGCTTGTGATCGTTGTCGGCCTGCTCGGAGAGATCGCCGGCCCGGCCCATAACGCCATGATCGCCGACATCCTGCCCGAGGAGAAACGCCAGGAAGGCTTCGGTATCCTGCGCGTGGTAGGCAACGTGGCCTGGCTCATCGGCCCGATCATCGGCGGATTCGTAGCGAACCGCTTCGATTACTTCTACCTCTTCGTCACCGACGCGGTTGTCAGTTGTGTTGTTGCCGTGTTGTTCTTCCGCTTCCTGCCCGAAACGAAACCCGCCCCGAAGGTGGAAGAGGGCGTCCCACACCCCGCGCCGGAGTCCATTGGCAAAACCATTATCGGGTACCTCAAAGTCTTCCGCGACCTGGGCTTCCTGGCCTTTGTGGTTGCCAATATCTTGATGCTCTCCGTCTACCAGCAAATGTACGGCACGCTCTCCGTTTTCCTGCGCGACGAACACGGCCTCGACCCGCAGAACTACGGCATCCTCATGACCTTCAGCGCCATCACTGTGGTGCTATTCCAGTTCTTCGTCAGCCGCTGGCTGCGCGACAAACCGCCCTTCCTGATGATGGGACTGGGCACGATCTTTTTCCTGATCGGCTTCTCCATGTTCGGATACGTCAACGTGTACCTGCTCTTCGGCCTTGCGCTGGTGGTCATCACCATCGGCGAGATGATCGTCTTCCCGGTCAGCCAGGGCCTCGCCGCCAACTTCGCCCCCGAGGCCATGCGCGGCCGCTACATGGCGGTCTTTGGCCTTTCGTGGGCCATCCCGCAAATGTTCGGCCTGGCCGCGGCCGGCTACGTGCTGCGCGACTCGGAGCAGGCGCGGCTGACGGACTACGCGTACGAGGAGGCCAAGC
>JBBIUO010000350.1:0-4488 GCA_037440205.1 Chloroflexota bacterium | reverse complement strand
CGCCTTCGCGTTAAAACTTGTGCAATTTGCGCAAGGTGGCAACTTGGATTAAATAAAAGACCCGACAGGTTTCCCGCGAAACGAACCTGTCGGGTCTTTGGGATAACCTTATGAAAATGACGATCCTCGACCGCATTTTACTCCTCCTCACCGGCTTGCTCGCCGCCTATCAAATCGTCGTCGGCATAGACCAGATGAGCACGCTCCCCATCGCGGCATACACCATCGGGTTCGGCGTTTTGCTCGTGGCGGGATTGCTCCTCATCATCCTTGGATTCGACGCTTTGGATTCACCCGTCGTGATCATCGTCTCGACGATCATCCCGCTCAGCCTCTCGACGGGACTCGTCTGGCAGCATCTCGCTTCGTTTCGGACCGTTTACCTGATCTTCGCCATCGTCAGTTTCCTCGCCGTGATAGTGACCCGCTCGATTCCCATGCAAAACAAACTGCCTGTCATTACCATCGCCGTCACACACGGCATTGCAGGTATGACCATCTTCCTCCTCCCTATTATTCTTTCCATTCAAGGTGTGACCAAACCGTTCTTCTCGCTCGTCGGCGTCGGCGGCGCATTGATCGGTGTCGGCGGTTTGTTGCTTTCCTTCCTCAAAACAGGCAGGCCGATCCTATCGAGGGAAACGATTCTCAAAGTGTTGCCCGGCCTGCTCCTGCTCATGACGGCCTGTTTTGTGGCAGGGTTCAAACTGGGTTGACCTTCACAAAAAATGACCCTGCAAAAAGACCCCGAGGGATTCGAGAAAAAGACTCTCCACAAATTTGTGGATGTTGAAAACGCGCGCGTTTTGGAAATTGGATGCGGCGAAGGCAGACTGACCTGGAAATACGCCGCCGCTTCCTCCCTGACCGTTGGGTTTGATCCCGACCATTCGGCTTTGCGCATCGCCCGGGCGGATTTACTCACGCATCTGCATGGGTCTGCGCAAGATAAATCTCGCGGTACGCATGTCCACTTCACCTGCGCGAGCGCAAAACACATCCCCTTCCCCAAAGAGACATTCGACATCGCCATCCTTGCCTGGTCGCTCTGATGAATTCAACACGAGAGCATGGTTCATGCTCTGGATGAAATTCGCAGAACGCTCAAACCAGACGGCATCTTGATTGACTTGCGCCCCGTGGAAGATCACTGGACGGTCGAAGTCGCTTCGGGGCAGAACATTCAAGCGGCAGGCCGATTAACCGATATGCCCGTCGGCGTGGCAGACGATGAAGCCGCGTTCCGAGCGATGCACGAGGTTGAGTCACACGGCTGGTTCACCCGCGAGCGCGAAGAGGAATTTTCATTTTTCTATTACTGGGATACCCCCTCTGAAATGAAAGAGTACATGGACGAAGAATGGGAGGACTTCGAGAAAATGGAAGAGAACGTCTACCGCGCCGCGCAATCGCTGTGGTCAACGGCAAATGCAGATGCAAGGGTGAGAGTGCGTGTGAAGATGTTGATCACGAGGTGGAGGAAGAATCAATTTTGAATAACCGCACTGTGCGCGCAACATGTTGTATCTTTCCAAATTAGCCGAGCAATAAACCATTAGCAACGTCGCGTAGGGCGCGTTCTCTTACGCGCCCGTTGGCGTTAGAGAACGCCAACTACGCGGTTACGGTATTTAAATTTTTAAACTTCCTCATCTTGCGCGTGGCAAGGTTACCGCAAAATTTATCTTGCCCGCGCGGGCGCAAAATGAATTTCCCTGGCACTGCCCGCCAGGGCAAGTGTGCGGTACTTTTACGAAACGTTCACCAGATCATGAATCCATTTGCGCGAGCGGACACGCCACCCGCTGACGAAGGCCTTGGCAAATTCCTCCAATGCCACCATGAGGTAGACATAATACACGGGGAGATGAAACACAAATGCGCCGGTGTAAGCGGCAGGCACGCCGATCAGCCAGATGGAGCAGATTTCCATAATCAGGGCAAAGCGGGTATCACCGCCAGCGCGTAAAGCGCCGATGAAGGTGGAGAAGTTGAACATGCGAAGCCAGAGCGTGCAGGCCATCATCAACATCAACATGCGGACGTTGGTCACGCCGCTGGGGGAAAGATCGTAGAGATTGACAACGACATCCCGTAACAGTACAACGATAATCCCAACGATCACCGCCGAAGAGACGCTGATGATGACAATACGTCGGACGGTTTCGTAGGCTTCGTCCTTTTTGCCCGCGCCGATGCGATTCCCCACCATCACCGCGCAGGCGTTTCCAAGCCCCATGAAGACGACGAAGCCGAGTTCCTCGATGGTTGCATTGACGTTGATCGCGGCGATTGCATCCGTGCCGATGTGGGCGTAGATGGCGTTGTAGGTGGTGATTCCCAGCGACCAGAACATCTCGTTGGCAACTGCGGGCAATGTCGTTTTGAGGACGCGGGTAAGGAAGGAGAGATCGAAGGAGAAAAATGTCAACGGGTTGGCGGCGAGGGGAGTCTTTTGGGCGTAGATCATGATCAGAAGCAGGACCAGTTCCAGGGTCCAGCCTGAAGCGGTGCCGATCGCCGCGCCTCTCACTCCGAGGGCAGGGAAAATCCAAACGCCAAAGATCAGCATGTAGCCGAGAATCGTCTTGAAAATCAACGCGACGGTGGTGGCAATGACGGTGATCTTGACGAGGTGTATGCTTCGCAATGTGGCGATGTAGGAAGTGGCAAGCGCGACGGGGATGTATGAAAGGCCGACGATGCGAAGATAACTGGAGCCGATCCCGATCACTTCGACATCGTTTGTGTAAAAGCCGAGGACGGTGCGCGGCGCAAGTGTGGCCGCCAGCGTAAATACGAGCGCGATGAGCGTGGACACGAGAATGCTCATGCCCAACACGTTGCGGATGGGGTCAACTTCCTGTTTGCCCCAGAATTGCGCGGTGAAGATCGCCATGCCGCTGGTGAGGCCGAAAAGCAAAAGGATGAAAACGAAAAATACCTGATTCGACAACCCAAGCGCGGCAATGGACGTTTCCCCGAGCTGGCCGACCATGAGAACGTCAATCATGTTGAGCGAAGCGTTGATGAGTTGCTGGAACGATATGGGAATCGCGATGGTAAGCATTTCGCGCAAGAAGGAACGGTCGCGGAGGAAGGAGAGGGGCATGGGAGGGAAAGGATGAAGGGTGAAGGATGAAAAAGTGATTGGTAATTGGAGATTGAAAGAAAATAGCCGCCAGCCAGGCAAGCCAGCGACTACTTGACCAATCAACTATGCAACTACCCAGCTAATCTTCCGGCGCTTCACGGACGATGTACAACGGCCTGCCTTTGGCTTCGTCGTATAAACGCCCGATGTATTCGCCGAGGATGCCAAGCGAGATCAATTGCACGCCGCCGAGGAAAAGAACGGAGATCAACGTGGTGGTCTGGCCTTCAAAGAAGTGGGAACCCGCAAGGCGCATCGCCGCCACCACTGGAATGGCAAGGATGGAAACGCCCGCAGAGATAAAGCCAAAGTACGTCGCCACCTGCAAAGGGAAATAGGAAAAGCCCGTGATGGCGTTCAACGCGAGGCGGAGCATTTTCTTGAAGGGATATTTCGTCACGCCGGCAACGCGCGCGGCGCGTTTGTACGTGACGCCGACCTGTCTGAATCCCACCCACGCCGACATGCCGCGCGGAAAACGATGACGTTCCTTCATCTTTTTGAGCACGTCCACCACTTTGCGGTCCATCAGGCGGAAGTCGCCGGTATCCACAGGGATTTTCACATCGGTGATTTGGAAAATGACCCGATAGAACAGGGCGGCGGTGAATTTCTTGAACCAGGTCTCGCCTTCGCGCTCGCCGCGCACGGCATAGACCACCTCATAACCCTCCCGCCACTTTTTTGCAAGTTCAAGGATCACTTCGGGCGGGTCCTGCAAATCCGCGTCAATGATGACAACCGCGTCGCCGCGCGCGTAATCCCAGCCGGCGGTGATGGCAACCTGGTGACCGAAGTTGCGAGCAAAAATGATCGGGCGGACGGTTTTATCCTTTTGGGCCAGCGCGCGAATGCCGTCGGTGGAACCATCGGTAGAGCCATCGTCCACGAGGATGAGTTCCCAGGGTTCACCAGAGGAATCCATGACCTCTTTTACGCGGCGGTACAGTTCGGGAAGGTTGTCAATTTCGTTATAGATGGGAGCAATGATGGAGTAGGTGATTTTCATTTTACAGGTTTCTTTCGAGTGGAAGGTTTTCGATTGGATCCGTATCAGATTCAAGATTTTGTATGAACGCGGGATCCTCATCTTCAAAAGGAGGCAGGTCGAGGATCTTTGCGCGCAGATACCGCCCGATCACGGCCAGGGTTGCGAGCAGCGGCACCACGATCAGAACCCCCAAAATCCCCTGAAGGATCACCGCAGTGACGATTGCCACGAACACCAGTCCCTCATGAAGCCGTACGCTGTGCCCCAAAATGCGCGGCTGCAACCAGATGGTCTTGATATTGTTTAGAAGCAGGTACAAACCAAAGGTAAGCAGTGTGAACCA
>JBBIUO010000349.1:0-4504 GCA_037440205.1 Chloroflexota bacterium | reverse complement strand
CGGCTAATATTCGTGAGGTGCGTCCGCCGGAACCGTATCATGGCAAGGGTCTGCGATACAAGGGCGAGCGTGTCCGCCGCAAGGCTGGTAAAGCTGGAAAAGGAGCCAAGTAAGCCATGGCTAACAAGAGTCGCTCTCTCGCTCGCGAACGCCGTCATGTGCGCGTCCGCAAGCATGTATATGGAACTCCCGACCGCCCGCGCTTGAATGTGTTCAAGAGCCTTTCCGGTATCTATGCCCAGATCATTGACGATCACGACGGCAATACCCTGGTTTCCGCCTCCACAGTGGATAAGGAACTGCGTGAAAAGGTCAAGGGCATGAAAAAGACCGAGCAGGCCAAAGCCGTCGGCAAGGCGGTGGCCGAACGCGCCAAATCCAAAGGGATTTCCACCATTGTGTTCGATCGTGGCGGTTTCCGTTATGTCGGGCGCGTGAAAGCCCTGGCCGATGGCGCCCGCGAAGGCGGTTTGCAATTCTAGAAGTTGCAATGATACTGGAGAAAGATATGGCAGAAAAACAATTTACTGAAAAGCAACAATTCGAAACACAGGACGCCTTTGAAGAGCGCGTTATCGAAATCGCCCGCGTTGCAAAAGTGGTCAAGGGTGGGCGCCGCTTCCGCTTTCGTGTGACCGTTGTCGTCGGCGACAAGAACGGCACCATCGGCATGGGCATCGGAAAGGCAAACGCCGTCCCCGATGCGATGCGCAAGGCATCCGAACGCGCACGCAAGGATTTGCGAACGGTCAGCTTGTCCAATACCACCATCCCGCACGAATCGATTGGCAAGGTGGCCGGCGCAAAAGTCTTCCTCAAGCCTGCCTCTGCTGGTACCGGCGTGATCGCCGCCGGCGGTGTGCGCGCTGTTTTGGAACTGGCCGGCGTGCGCGATATTCTTACCAAGTCCATGGGAAGCGCAAATGTTTTGAACGTGGTCATGGCTACGTTTGGCGCATTGGAAGGCCTGCGCTCGCCCGCAACGGAAGCCGCCCGCCGCGGCAAACGCGCCGAGGAATTGACCCCATTCTGGGAACGGAGGAAGCAACATGCCTAAAAAAGCAACTTCCGGCAAGACCCTGCGCGTGACCTGGGTGAGAAGCGATATCGGCTTTCCCAAGATCCAAAAGGCGACCATCAAAGCGCTTGGCTTGCGCCGATTAAATCAAACCGTTGAGCACAAGGATACGCCCGCCCTGCGCGGCATGATCGGCAAGGTCATCCATTTGCTCAAGGTCGAAGAGTAGGTTGAACTATGAAACTTCACGATCTCGTACCCAATGCCGGGTCAAAAAAGAATCGAAAACGGGTTGGCCGCGGCATTTCCGCGGGGCAGGGAAAAACCGCCGGCCGCGGTACCAAAGGCGCGGGCGCCCGCTCCGGTGAAGGCGGTCACGCCTATCGTCAGGGCGGCAACCTGCCGTTCTTCCGCCGCCTGCCGTTCATTCGCGGTGAAGGATTTACCCCGCCGAACCAGGTCTTCTTTAACGAAGTAAATCTTGACCAGCTTTCGCAGGCCTTCAAAGCCAATGCGGATGTAACTCCCGAGTCTCTTGAACAGGCACATCTCCTGCGCGATTCCCGCAACCCGACAGTTGTTCTGGGGCGCGGTGAGATAGCCGTCCCCCTCAAAGTGCGTGTGCATCGCGTGAGTGCGGGCGCCAAAGCCAAGATCGAAAAGGCCGGCGGTTCCGTCGAGCTGATTGCCTAACCCTATTTAAAGGATACTTCGCATGAAGAGCACTTTTTCAGGCTGGCACTACCTTTGGAAATCGGAAGATATTCGGCGCAAGCTGATTATCACCTTCATCATCCTCTCGATTTACCGTCTCGCCGCAAACATACCGGCGCCCGGAGTGAATTTCGAGGTTCTGGCCGCATTCCGCGAATCTGCGACGGCCAGCGGCGGTTTCCTCAATTTTCTTGACCTGCTTTCCGGCGGCACGGTTTCGAATTTCTCGTTGCTGTCAATGGGGGTTTACCCGTACATCACGGCGCAGATCATTTTGCAGTTGTTGATCCCGATCATTCCCGCCCTGCAACGCAGGATGGAGGAGGATCCGCGCGAAGCGCGCCGCTGGCAGGAAAAGTGGACGTATTACCTTGCCGTGCCGATGGCCGCCCTTTCGGCAATCGGGCAGATCAACATTTTCAATTCGTTGTCGCTCAGTTCGACGGTCGGGCAGGCGATCCTGCCGTTCGGCTGGGGCGCAGATCTCTGGCTTTCCTCCCTGACCGTATTGCTCGCAATGACGGCCGGTACCATGTTTGCCATCTGGCTTGGCGAGTTGATCTCGGAATATGGCATTCGCGGGCAGGGTCTTTCCCTTGTCATCTTCGCGGGGATCGTTGCGCGAATGCCTGCCAACCTGGCAAGGCTCCTTTCCGATGAGAGCACGCGCTGGTTCATGTTGTTGTTTACCATTTTCATCATCGTTCTGACAGTGTTCGCGATCGTTTACGTTCAGCAGGGACGCCGCAACGTACCGGTGATGTACCCGGGCCGCCGCATGGGCAATCGCATGTCCATGCCGGTGAAGGGCACCCTGCCTCTCATGGTGAATCTCTCCGGCATGATCCCGCTGATCTTTGCAAGCGCAATTTTGCAGTTCCCGGCGATTCTTGCAAGTTATTTCACCCGCAGTGAAAACGCCGCCGTTGCGAAGTTCTTTACCGACATGCAGAACTTTTTTGGAACCACCGGCACCAGCAACTGGGGCTACTGGGTTCTTTACTTCCTTATGGTTGTGATCTTCACCTTCTTCTATACCTCGGTGTTGTTCGATCAGCAGAACTATGGCGAGAATTTGAAGAAGGTCGGTGCCACCGTGCCGGGCGTGCACTCGGGCGCGCCTACTCAAAAATATCTGAGCACCGTTCAGCGGCGCATTACCCTAGTCGGCGCGGTTTTCCTGGGCGTGGTTGCGATCATGCCATTTTTACTGGGTTTGATCCTGCGCGCGTTAAGTTTGAATGCCGCCAGTTCCAATGCCGGTTTGTTCCTCGTTTCATCCTCGGGTTTGCTCATCGTTGTGGGCGTGGTGCGCGATACCTTCCAGAACATTGACGCCGAACTCAAATTGCATGGTTATAAAGATTCTCTGCTCGTCCGCTAAGGAGCTTTATGACGACCTTCATCGTCCTGCTCGGCCCTCCGGGTGTTGGCAAGGGAACTCAGGCCAAGATACTGGCCGAGTCTACGGGTCTCGCGCATATCTCTTCCGGCGATCTCTTTCGTGAGAACCTCAAGAATCAAACCGACCTGGGAAAACTCGCCAAATCCTATATGGATAAGGGCGAACTGGTACCGGACGATGTGACCATCAACATGATCCGCGACCGCCTCAAGCGGGACGACTGCAAGTCAGGCGCGATCCTCGATGGTTTCCCGCGTACTCCGGCCCAGGCCGATGCGTTGGAGAAGATGCTTGCAGATTTCAAAGGGCATGTGGACACGGTTCCCTACATCACCGCCGCCGAACCGGTCCTTGTCGAGCGCATCAGCGGACGTTTTACATGCCGCGCAAACGGACACATTTATCACCAGGAATTCAACCCGCCGGTCAAGCCTGGCATCTGCGATGTGGATGGGTCCGAGTTATATCAGCGCGACGACGATAAGAAGGAAACCGTCGCAAAGCGCATTCACGTGTATCTCGAACAGACGATGCCTCTTGTGGATTATTATCGTACTGGCGGAAAATTGGTCGAGATCAACGGTGACCAGACCGTTGAGCAGGTAACGCAAAATCTGCTCGACGCCTTGAAGAAATGAATTTGTTAATATGCAGGGCCTGTGGGTTTTCGCCCTGCTGAAAAGTAGGTTTTTAATGAGTTGGGAACGCCAGATCAAGGTCAAAAGCCCTGCGGAAATTAAAGTCATGCGCGAGGCAGGGCGCATCAATGCAGGTGTTCTGGTCGCAGTAAGGGAACTTTTACAACCAGGTGTGACGACAGCCGACCTCAACGCGGCTGCTGAGGAAGTGCTGAAGTCGCACGGATGTGTATCGCCGTTCAAGGATTATGGTTATCCGCCGTTCCCCGCATCCATCACCGTCTGCATCAACGACGAGATGGTGCACGGTATTCCCCACCCGAAGCGCAGGTTGAAGGAAGGGGATATCGTCTCGATAGACTGCGGAACGATCTACAAGGGCTTTGTCGCCGACTCGGCATTTACTGCCGGGGTGGGGGAGATTTCCCCCCAGGCGGCGAAACTGCTCGAAGTCACGGAAGGCGCGCTGTATGCCGGCATCGAAAACATGCGCAAAGGCAACCGCACGGGTGACATTTCGGCGGCGATACAAAAATACGTGGAAGATCGGGGATTCCACGTGACACGTGAGTACACGGGTCATGGCGTCGGGAAGAAAATGCACGAAGGTCCCCAGGTACCAAATGTCGGTACGGCGGGAACCGGAATGTTGCTCCGCCCGGGATTAACGATCGCGCTTGAACCGATGGTACTTGTCGGGACGCACGAAACCCGCGTCCTCCCGGATAA
>JBBIUO010000348.1:557-4506 GCA_037440205.1 Chloroflexota bacterium | reverse complement strand
GTGCACGCCTCCATCGTGGAACATTTCCGCGGTGACAAGGTGGTGGCCTTCCGTTATTCCCCCAAGAAACGCATTCGCACCCGCCGTGGACATCGCCAGGAATATACCCGCCTGATGGTGGATGGCATTGGCGGAGCCAAGCCCGAGAAGAAGGCTGCGAAGGCCGCGCCCAAACCCAAGGTCCAGAAAGAAGCGATGGATGACCTCGCGAAGATCGAGGGCATCGGTCCGAAGGTCGCCAAAACCTTGAACGAGGCCGGCATCACCACATTTGCCCAGCTGGCGGAATCCTCCGTCGGCGACATTCAGGGCATTTTACAGGAAGCCGGGTTGAAGATGATGAATCCCGAAACCTGGATCGAACAGGCCAAACTCGCGGCAGCCGGTGATTGGAAGGCGCTCGAGAAACTGCAGGCCAAATTGGTTGGCGGACGCAAGGCCGCGCCCGCGAAGAAGAAATAAGTGAGGTAACCATGGCACATAAAAAAGGCGGCGGTTCCAGCCGCAACGGTCGAGACAGCAATTCCCAGCGGTTGGGCGTGAAGCGTTATGCCGGGCAGTTCGTGCTTTCGGGCAACATCCTTGTGCGTCAGCGCGGCACTCGCATTAAACCGGGGTTGAATGTGCGTGTCGGCAGAGATGACACGCTCTTTGCGACCATTGACGGCGTGGTGATGTATGACATCTTCCACGGCGATAAGCGTGTGAATGTGCTTCCGCAGGCGGAGTAGGCCATGAAAGCAAATATCCATCCCGAGTTTTACCAAGCCAAGGTGACGTGCGCTTCGTGCGGCGCCACCTGGGTGACCGGTTCCACCCGCAAGGAATTGCGCGTGGACATCTGCTCCAACTGCCATCCATACTTCACCGGCGAAGCCGCCCGCATCCTCGACATCGAAGGTCAGGTGGACCGCTTCTACAAGAAGGTCAAGGCCGCGCAGGCGCATGTGGAAGAAAAGAAGGCCCGCGAGGCCGCGAAACTGGAACGCCCGATCTCCGAACTGGAGTTGAGCGACCGCGCCGCCAACGCGTTGATCAAGGCCGGCATCAAGAACATCCCGCAGTTTTTAGCGAAGCTCGCTGAGGGCGAAGAAGCCATTCTGGCGTTCGAAGGGTTTGGCCGCAAGGCGTTGATTGACGCGAAGAAGAAACTACGCGCTCTGGGATTTGACGTCCCCGAGTCGACCGCGACAGCGGAAGCCGCTGAGTAAGTTTACAAGTTGATACGCAAACGGCGCGAGTCTCTCGCGCCGTTTTTATTTAATGGAATTGTCGTGGCGGATTGCCATTCCGCCCTACACTTGCTTTGTAATCTCAGGTAAACTTGCGGGGAGAAAATTTGCCCTCACCCCGCCTTCGGCACCCCTCTCCCGATTTCGGGAGAGGGGACGGGGGTGAGGGCGCTTGAGGAGAATCATGCGCCATACCCACGGTTCGGTCGAAGTGATCTGCGGTTCGATGTTCAGCGGCAAGACAGATGAGTTGATCCGCCGCCTTGTGCGCGCTGTGATCGCGAAGCAAAAAGTGCAGGTGTTCAAACCCGCCATTGACGTGCGTTACGCCGTCGAGAAGGTCACTTCGCACGCGGGTTCCAACTTCGAAGCGACGCCGGTCGAGAAGGCCGCCGATATCCGCGCCAAACTCGAACGCGACACGACCGTGGTTGGCATTGACGAAGCCCAGTTCATGGACGCGGAAGTGGTGGAGGTCGTCCGCGAACTTGCGGACAAAGGCATCCGCGTCATCGTGGCGGGACTCGACCAGGATTTCCGCGGCGAGCCGTTTGGGTCCATGCCCGCGCTCATGTCGCTGGCTGAGCACGTGGAAAAATTGCACGCCATCTGCATGGTCTGCGGGGACGAGGCCTCGCGCACACAGAGACTGGTCAACGGCAAACCCGCGCGCTATGATGATCCCGTCGTCATCGTCGGCGCGTCCGAATTGTACGAGGCGCGCTGTCGGCGTCATCACGAGGTACCTCGATAGGTGTAGAATTGCTTTGTAAGGAGTAAAAATGGCCCTTCACCATGTAACCATAGAAATTCCAGAGAAGGTACTGCTGGCAGAAAAGGTAGATGCCGAGGAATTTGGGCGAGAGCTTCGTATGCTGGCGGCGGTTAAGCTGTATGAAATGGGACGGCTTTCCTCCGGTCGCGCCGCTGAACTTGCAGGAATGGCGCGAGTGGAGTTCTTGCTGAATTTGAACCGTTATAAGGTTTTTCCTCTTGCGGCTGAACTTGATGAATTAGAAGGCAGAAATGCCTAACGCCATCAGCAATACATCGCCTTTACTTTATCTCTATCGGATTGGAGCGCTTCCCCTGCTGCCAAAATTATTCGATGAGGTTTGGATTCCTGATGCAGTCAAAGAAGAATTACTGACAGGTAAAAGCAGGGGGTATGATGTTCCTGTTCCTGCAAATTTTTCCTGGCTTCGCCTCGTTGACCCAAAATCCATGCCTTCCGAATGGCTTGCATTGGATTTGGGACCAGGAGAAGTGGCGGCAATGTCGCTTGCCCTGGAAAACCCTGTTCACATCCTCTTGCTGGACGATATGCTTGCCCGGCGTACGGCGCAAGCGGCGGGGGTATCTGTTTGGGGGACGTTGAAGGTTTTGTTGGAAGCGAAATCGCGAGGTTTGATCGAAAAGGTCGAACCGTTTGTTGCCCATTTGAACGATGCGGGAATGTGGATTTCAGAGGAAGTGAAGCAGCGCGTTCTTAAATTGGCGGGCGAATAAGCAAAGGAGTTTTCATGGCAAGAAATCTTGTTTGTAGTGAATGCGGTGGTCAACTTGAGGTTGGTTTTATTCCGGATTGGTTTCACTCTGGGGTAATGCAAAGTGTTTGGATTAGCGGAAGGCTGGAAAAAGTCTTAGGATTTCTCAAGATTAAAAGGTAAAAAGCAGTACACTGTGTTTGCCTATCGTTGTCAAAAATGTGGCTTGGTAAAATTATATGCCGAGTGATAAATTAACAAGAGTGAATCTGTAACGCAAAATTACAATGCCATTTTCACCACCTCGGTTAAAGGCTCTGCTCAGAACATGAATTTCCTTCGGAAAGATATTACCCCTGTTGGGGCTTCCATGAACTGAGGTGGGGATTTCAATCTCCCGCCGAATCGAACCACTAAACCACCTAACTATCCAACGACCAAACTAACCTCATGCAAAACTACAAAGACTTCCTCGCCGAAACCCTCATTGACCCTGAAACCCTCCAAAAACGCGTTGCCGAACTGGGCGCCGAGATCAGCCGCGACTATGCCAACACGAACGGCAACCTCCTGCTCATCTGCATTCTGCGCGGCGGCGTGCCCTTCCTCGTGGACTTGATGCGTCACATCACCGTCCCGCATCGGATTGACTTCATGGCGATCTCCTCGTATGGCGTGGGCGCGCGCGAAAGCACGGGCAACGTCCGCCTGACGATGGACTTGATGACCAACATCAAAGATAAACACGTCCTGCTCGTCGAAGACATCATCGACAGCGGGCGCACCATCGCCTCCGTCCTCGAACTGCTCGAAACGCGCCAGCCCGCGAGTCTCAAAGTCTGCGCGCTGCTCGACAAGGAGGAACGCCGCGAGGTCGAAGTCCCGCTTCATTATCGCGGCTTCAGCATCCCCAACGCCTACGTCTTCGGCTACGGCCTCGACATTGACGAGTACTACCGCAACCTGCCCTTCGTCGGCGTCGTTGACCTGAACAAATACAAAGCGGAATAAACAACATGGATCAGGGTGGAGCCAATAACTACGCAGGCCGCTGGGTTGCGCGTGTGCGCGGCAAAATCATCGCGCAAGGCGGCACGCCCGATCAGGCTCTCCGCGCCGCCCAGTCCAGCCGCCACAAAGAAACGCCCGAAATCATTTTCATGCAACCGGCCACTCCCTTTTCGTTTTCCCCTCTGCTGGACAAAGTCCGCGACGCCTTGCCCGACGTGG
>JBBIUO010000348.1:0-483 GCA_037440205.1 Chloroflexota bacterium | reverse complement strand
CGCCCTCGCAGGGCATTAACCTCGCCCGGCGCGTCGCCGACGCCCTCGACGCCGACATCTTTCCCCTCGACAACGAACGCGACACCGGCCGCGTCATCGTGACTTTGCCGGACGGCACGCGCGAAAAAATGGACTTCGCCACCTATCGCGGCGACTCGCTCGAAGCCGACCTCCGCAACCGCGACTTCACCGTCAACGCCATGGCCGTGGATTTGCGCACGATGTCCCTCTTCGATCCGCTCGGCGGGATGAACGACCTGCGCGCGAAAAAATTGCGCGCCTGCACCGACACTTCCATCAGCGACGACCCGATCCGCATCCTGCGCGGAATCCGCATGGCCGCCGCGTTCGGTCTGCAGATCGACCCGTCCACGCGCGCCGCGATGAAATCCGCCGCGCCAGAGATTCAACGCATCTCGCCGGAACGCGTCCGCGATGAACTCTTCAAAATTTTCGAGGGTCCGCCACCGGCCACATCCATCC
>JBBIUO010000347.1:0-4552 GCA_037440205.1 Chloroflexota bacterium | reverse complement strand
GGCAGCGCGATCTCCATCACTCCTGCCGCGGAGCCGAGCGCGTCGAGCGGCTGCGTCTGGCCGAGCAGCTCGACCAGTGGGCGGCCGATCATCGCAAGGTGCATGAAGCGCTCGGCGAAAAAATTCCCAAGCCCGATCTCATCGTCTACCTGCAAGCCACCACCGACACGCTCATGTCGCGCATCGCCTTCCGTGACCGCCCCTACGAACGACAAATGGAACGCGCCTACATTGACGAACTCAATCACGCGTATGAAAATTTTTTCTCGAAGCCTTATGACCATGTCCCCGTTTTGAAAATTGACACGAACGATTTGGACATCATCCGCAACGACGAACATCTCAAGCAGATAGAAAACCGCATCCGTTCGACCCTTGGGCTGGTTCCGTTTCAACAGAATCTGCCCCTCCCTGAAAAATGATCTGTCATTGCGAGCCCTTCGTCCTGAGCGCAGTCGAAGGACAAGGGCGAAGCAATCTCACCATAATTTGGAGATTGCTTCGGGCAAAGAACACACCTGCCCTGGCGGGCAGTGCCAGGGAGGGCGCCCTCGCAATGACATTCAGAGGAAATAATATGCGCGTAACACGTGAATCGCTTCTCCGCATCGCCAAAGAGACCGCCCAGGAGCGGGCTTATAACGACGCCGATATCGTCGCCGCGTATCTCACAGGCTCCCTGCTCAACGTTGACCCCATGCTCGGCGGCACGGCAGATATTGACATCGTCTTCGTCCACAAGAGCAAGCCGAAGCAATCCCGCGAATTTGTTAAACTCACCCCCGACTTTCATCTCGACATCAGCCGCCGCATGAAAGACGAATTCAAATCTCCGCGTGAATTGCGCGGCGACCCGTGGCTGGGCTACGAGATGTACGATCCCATTCTGCTGTACGAACGCGAGAAATTCTTCGACTTTGTGCAAGCCAGTCTGCGCGCAGGCTTCGATTTTGAACAACCTCCGCTCATGTTACAGCGTTGCCGCAACATGCTCTCGCACGGACGCCAAATCTGGATGGATTTGACCGAAATGGGTGAATCATCCGTTGGGCCGAAGGAAGTTCGCAAATATATGAAGTCCATTTTCCACGCATTGAACGCAATTGCTGAATTGAGCGGCCCGCCGATTCATGAGCGCAGGCTTCTGCTGGAATTTCCTGCCCGCGCCGAGGCCGCCCAAAAGGCGGAATTGGTTGTAAATGCTTTTGCCTTGATTGGCGCCAACAATGTGGACGCCGAAAAAGCAAAAGGCTGGCTCTCCGATTGGAAATCCGCTTTTGCGCTTGCCAGTGAGAAATACGGCGTGGACATGCGCATCAACCCGATCCGCTTGAATTATTACGAAAAGGCAATCAAAGCCTTGCTCGAAGGATCGATTCCGCTCGCCGCGCTCTGGCCGCTCTTCCACACGTGGACGATGTCCGCGGAAGTGCTGGACGGCGATCATCTCAAATTCTGGCAGAATGCGGCGGGTGAGTTGGGTTTGCTCGGCGCTGGGTTTGCAGAAAAGGTGGATTCCCTCGACCATTTCATTGACGATATCGAAATCATCTTCGACGACATCGCCCGCGAAAACGGGTTGGATGTATCCACCGGGTTGTAGGTTCGAACTTCCGAAGTCGTTGGCATTATTGGAGGTTTGAAAATGGAAAGTCGGGTAGAATTATAAAAAGGCAAAAATGAGAACAAATTTCATTGAAAGACGCGGAAAAATCGCTCAAATGGACAGGTCGTTTGACTTGAATTTTTGGCAGTCCCAGCCGCCCAAAGCGAGGTTTGACGCATCCTGGGAATTGGTAATTCATTACATGAAAGTCAAGGGAAAAGATGTTCGTCAACTCAGACTTCAGCGATCTGTTACGAATTTTCAACGCCAACCGCGTTAGGTATTTGGTCATTGGCGGTTACGCGGTTGTGCAGTATGCCGAGCCGCGCTTTACCAAAGACCTCAATGTTTTAATCAGTACAGATGTTGTTAATGCTGAATCTGTTTACAATGCCCTGCGTGAGTTCGGAACTCCTCTGGCGGGTTTAACCCCGAAAGATTTCTCCGAGGAAGGTTTTTTCTTTCAAATGGGCGTCCCGCCTGTGCGTGTGGATGTGATAATGGGCATTCCCGGCATTAAATTTGAAGAATGTTGGGACAGGCGCGTGGAGGTGGACTTTGATGGATTGAAGGTGGTTTTTATTTCCAAGAAGGACTTGATCGCCTCCAAGCGCGCGGCGGGGCGGCCGCAGGATTTAATTGATGCAGATTTACTCTCAGAAGAATGATTTTCAGACTTCCGAAGTCGTTGAGGCTTCGGAAGTTTTTATAAGAAATGAAACACATGCAAAACTTTACCGATGTAAAACTTGAGATTTTTGTCCCGCAGGAGTATGCGCTGAAAATTCATGATCAGTAGATCACGAAAACCTCGCGTAGTTTGCGCTCTCTGGCGCAAATTAGGCGTTAGAGAACGCCAATTACGCGCTTTCGTGAAGTACTGATGATGAGTTGGCGAAGATCGGCGCGGGGCGGATAATGTTTCAGAAAACAGAACCAACTTCACCCGTCGTATGAATCGCACAGAATCATGTCGAGGCGTAGAAAAATGTGATCAACCGGGAGCCGTTGTCAGCGTGCAACCAGAGTCCCGATTTCGTTCAATCGTTTGCTGGTTCAATCGTTGGCTTGTCGCAGACTTAGCCATTGAGCCAGAAAACAACCAAACTATCAAACCAGGAGACCAACTTATGCCTACCCCCCCCACCAACCCTCACCTGCCTTTCGGCGAAAACAAAAACGCCGATTGGTATGGCAAGGACATTTTGTCTGTCAAGCAATTCAGCCGCGACGACCTGGAGTATGTGTTCGGCGTGGCGCACGAGATGCGCGGAATGGTCGAGCGCGTTGGGACGTTCGATTTGCTGAAAGGAAAGATTCTGGCGAATCTTTTTTACGAACCGTCCACGCGCACGTCGTCGTCGTTTACGGCGGCGATGGAACGACTCGGCGGATCGGTCATCCCGATCAATGAAGTGAAGTATTCGTCGGTGTCGAAGGGCGAGAGTTTGCCCGATACGGTGCGCACGCTGGAGTGTTACGCGGATGTGATCGTGCTTCGTCATCCCGAAACGGGATCGGCGGCAATTGCGGCGAAGGCGGCGAAGAAACCCGTCATCAACGCGGGCGACGGCGTGGGCGAGCATCCCACGCAGGCCTTGCTCGATACCTTCACCATCATGGAGGAATTGGGGCGGCTCGATAATTTGAACGTGACCATGCTCGGCGATCTGAAATACGGACGCACCGTGCATTCGCTGGCGCGTTTGCTTTCGACGTTTTCGAACATCAAATTGAATTATGTCTCGCCTGATATTTTGAAGATGCCGAAAGAAGTGATGGACGAAGTCGGCGCGAACGCTTCGCGCATCCCGCAGGCTGAGTTTGCGTCACTGGAAAAAGTCCTCCCCGAAACAGATGTGCTCTACGTGACCCGCGTTCAAAAGGAACGTTTTGAAGACCCCGCTGATTATGAAAAAGTGAAAGGCGCGTACGTGATTGATCCCGATGTGATGAAAGCCGCCAAAAAGGATATGATCGTGATGCACCCGCTTCCGCGCGTGGGCGAGATCAGCCCGGACTTCGATGACGACCCCCGCGCCGCGTATTTCCGTCAGATGGAATACGGCTTGTACGTGAGGATGGCGTTGCTGGCGCTGGTGTTGGGGAAGGCGTGATGTAAGTGGGCAGGTAGACAGGGAAACAAGTAGACAGGTACACAGGTAGTGAAGGCTGTGCACCTGGTTACTTTGTCTACTTGTTTTACCTGTCTACTATTTTTCCTACTTCCCGATCAATGTGAAAACCACCACGCCGAGCGCGAAGATGCCAGTGAGGGTTGCGCCGAATGGAATTGCGACAAACGCTCCCAGACCGGCAAAGAGGAAGAACAGAATCGTACACCAACCAGCGATTGTGTTTGGAAGTTTCATTTTATTCTCCTGTTGAGTTATGGCAGTGACAGGATTGTCACTCTAAAAATGACAACACTTGTCTGAATTAAAGGGTGCGAAAAGCCGTTTGGGTCAAAATGGTACAATCAACGCATGACCTCCGTTTCCCTACCCGCAGAATTTACCCTGCAACGCAAAAATTTATATAACCGCGTCTCGCCTTTCCGCTGGATCGTTTCCCACGCCCGGCCTTATTGGTGGATCGTCATCATGATCATCGCCGGCGCGGTCGGCAATGCGGCGCTGGCGGCGTACGTGCCTGTGCTGACCGGCAATGCCTTCAACGCAATGATCGAATCGCCGCCGGACACATCGGTTTTGCTGCCATTGGCTTTGATCATCGGCATTTCGCAGATCATTCGTGGTGTGCTGCAATTGGGGCGCAACTTCGGCGCCGAACTCATGGCCCAGCGCATGGAACGCGATATTCGCGACGAGTTGTACCTTTCCCTGCTCGGCAAGAGCATGACCTTCCACAGCCTCCAGCCGGTCGGCGATACGATGGCGCGCGCCACCAACGACGTGCGCGAGGTGAACTTCATGTTCAGCCCCG
>JBBIUO010000346.1:0-4571 GCA_037440205.1 Chloroflexota bacterium | reverse complement strand
GCCGAGGCGTTCCATGCGGTAGCGCAAATCCTCGCCCTCGATAAAATCCATGACGAGGTACTGGCCTTCCCCTGCAAGAACGAAATGGTCGGAAACACGCGGGAGGTTTGGGTGGCGGATATTTGCAAGGATCACCGCCTCGAGGCGGAACTGACGCGCATATTCCTCCGTTGTAAACAGGTTCTCTTTAACGGCCACATCCACGCTGAGATTCTCATCGTGAGCGCGATACACCGATCCCATTCCCCCCTGGCCTAGATTCTCTTGGATCCGATAGCGGTTATGTAAAAGGGTTTCGTTTTCGAGAATCATCAAATTCCTGTCTGCAATTGATTCTTACTCATTCTGCAAATAACCTGCTGAAATCCCAACGATGGGTATTCTACTCTTGCGGACATACGGCTTTCATTTCTATTTTATTTCAATCCAGCGGTTTGCCCGCTATTATTTTTGAAAGGTATTATTAACTTGCCATACGCGCTTGCGCTTCGACTGCGCTCAGCGCGAAATTCGTCCTGAGCGCAGTCGAAGGGGCGTTCTGCATAACATCAGTCATTAAAACGCCAGAGTACGTTATTATACTCTGGCGTTTGCGGATTTTTGGGAAGAATTCACTTGAGCGGCGGTCTCCAGGCGGGATCGAAATCAAGCGCCTTGTCGGTGGTGATGCGGACACGATTTGCGCCTGTAACGGTCATGTAGAGGATGTCATTGTTCTCGCCCGCCTCCTCGCCTTCGAATAAAAGGTGGAATCCGTCCGGTGAATACTCCACATCTTCAATTGACGCAATGTTCAATAGCAAAGGAGCGCCCTGTTCGACGGAGCGATCGGTGGCGGAGATGCTCATCAAATACGGCAGGCAGAACTTTGTGGCGCAACGCTGATTGAACAGGATCAGGTTCCCATCCGGCGACCACGTGGGAAGATAATCTGAAAATGCCACACCGCTTCGAACGATCTGCTTTTGATTCGTTCCATCCGCATTCATCAGCCAGATCTGGTACACGCCAAACCGCTTGACCGCATACACGATCTGTGTCCCATCCGGAGACCACGCTGGCTGACGCGACTCAACACTTGAGGCGCCCTTTGTCACCTGAATGGCTGTGGAAAGATCGTCCAGCTTCACCATGAAAATTTCCATCTGGCCCGTGCGCAGGGACGTGAACGCAATGGAGTTTCCATCCGGCGACCAGGCCGGGTCAAAGTCACCGCCGGGGACGGTGGGGATCGGGGTCAGGTCACTGCCATCTGCATTGATGATATACAACCCAGCCTGATAATAAATCTCATCCATGCCTTTGCAGGGAGAAATAAACACCAACTTCATTCCATCCGGCGACCAGGCAGGCTGGCAGGCTCCTTCCGGCATATCGGTGATCTGAACCGCGGTCTGGCTTGCGAGATCGGCAAGATAGATTTGCGGCAACCCGGTGCGGCTGGATGCATACGCGATCTGCCCAGAGCCACCGCCAACAGGAGTGACAGACAACGAAGGCGTTGCAGAAGGTTCGATGGTCGGCGTGACAGAAACTGTGGCGGTCGTCGTAGCTTCGACAGGAATACTCCCGGCAGTTGGAGGCAGGGTCGCTGTATTCGTCGGTGGAAGCGTTGCCGTGGGAGGCACAGGCGTCAGCGTTGACGTCGCGGTAAGTGTAAACGTCGGAAGCGGCGATGGCGTTACAGTCGGCGTCGCCGTGTTCGTTGGCGCAAGGAATGGAATGGCGGCCCGCAAGTCCGCAGGCAAAAGGCCCGGCGCAAAGAACGGCACCATCACCAGGAGCAGTAAAAGCAAAACAAGCACAAAACGAATCAACGCCGCGCGGCGTTTGCGTTCGCGTTCCTTCTGTTTTTTGAGGGGAGAAACGAACGGCTGTTCCTCCACAGCCGCATGGGATGGCTCCACCGGGCCGGCCGGCGGGCGGGGAGGCGTCTTTTCCTTGATGGCGGCAGCCGCTTCGCTCGGATCAATCGGCAAAAAGGCTTCGGCGGGAGGAGGTGAAACAGTGTAAGTGCCCAGCGTTGCCTGGGTCTTTGAAACCGAACCAAGCAGGGCTTTCTTGAATTCATCGCCGCTTTGAAAACGGTCAATGGGATCAACGGCCATCGCCTTTTCGATGGCGGCGGCGAGGCGGCGCGAAATCTTCGGGTTGCGTTTGCGAAGCGGGGTCAACTGCGCGTTGTCCATTGCGCGCGCAAGGCCGTCTTCCGGGATGACCCCGCACAGGGCGGCATATAACGTCGCGCCCAGCGAATAAAAATCGGTGCGAGGGTCGGTACGCGCCGTGCCATATTGTTCGGGCGGCGAATATCCAGGCGTCATGGCGCGCGCGCCGGTTGTCGTGGCCTGATTGATTCCCTGATACACCTTCGCCAATCCAAAATCCACGAGAAAGATGTGACCGTCTGGCGTGATCTTCACGTTGCCAGGTTTGATATCGCGGTGCAAAATGGGCGGCCTGCGGCTGTGCAAATAAGAAAGCGCATCGCAAATGGCCGCGCCGATCTGCACGGCATCTTCTTCCGTGATGGTGCCCATGCGTTCCATGCGGTAACGCAGATCCTCCCCCTCGATAAAATCCATCACCAGATACTGCCCCTGCTCGCCCAATTCAAAATGATCGGAAACGCGCGGCAGGTTGGGATGACGCAAATTTGCCAGGATCACCGCCTCGAGGCGGAACTGGCGTGTGTACTCCTCGGTTGTGAAAAGGTTTTCCTTGAGAGCCACCGGAACGCCAAGATTTTCATCCACAGCGCGGTAGACCGAACCCATCCCACCCTGACCAAGAATTTCTATAATTCGATAACGATTATGAAGGAGGGTATTTTTCTCGAGCGTCATCTACGAACCCTTATGATTTTACGGAATGAGTTCATTATCAGTAGATCACGAAAACCTCGCGTAGTTTGCGCTCTCTGGCGCAAATTAGGCGTTAGAGAACGCCAATTACGCGCTTTCGTGAAGTACTGATTATATCAGATGGAGTTAAACCGCCCGGCGAGATTTAACCTTACAAAAATCCAAGGCGCGCCGCCGGCCACCCACCAACCCACCAGGGCATAGCGAATGTAGCGCAACGCATAGGAAATGAAATCGTCATTGCGGGGAAAGACCTGCCCCAATCCCATCCAAAGGATGAGAACGCCGATCATGCCGATGACGTAACGAAGGGCGCGCTTCGTCATCGGACCCGAAGCCTGAACCCCCCCAATGGACATGATCCACCCCGCGCCAACCGCCATCCCGAAGAGAGTCCCTGCCGAGGTGAAGGTACCGCTTGGGTCCAACGGATCAGGCAAATCGGTCCCGGCAAGAAGCGAGTTCGAAATCCAGGTTTCAGGGATTTGAAATCCGCTTCTCAAAGTCGAGGCGCCAAATCCCAAAACGATGACTCCCAGCGAAACGATGAACGCGATCAATATTTGCTGGCTCAATGTCTTTTTTCCAAGCCATGCGGCGACGGGTTCCCAAAACTTCACGAACGCCCAAAGAAGCACGGCGCCGATCAGCCAGCCGAAGATCACGTCATGTGGAAAATGCACGCCGAGAAATAGGCGCGAGAAGCCGACCAGAAAAATCACCACGCCGCAAACCACCCAGAGCCACTTCCGTTTTTCATACGCGGCGAACATGCCCCAGATGCTCATCGAATTTTGCGCGTGTCCGGAGGGAATGCCAAAGGATGTCTCCGTTGTCCAATACGCGCGGACGTGTGTGCTGAGCCAGTAGGGACGCGGCGCGGCAAACAGCAGTTTGAAGACGTGGTTGAACAAATTGCTCGTTACAAGGATGAACGCCACCCGCAGGCCGAGCGCCGAGTCCACGCTCCAGTAAAGCAGGGGCAGGACAACCAAAAAGAATTCCTCGTTGCCAAGATAACTAAAAAACCGCATCGGAGCGACCAACCAATCCCCCAGGCTTTGAAGCGCGATAATAAAGGCGATCCCACTCTCGATCAAGGTCTGCATACCATCCTCCAGTAGGGTTTTTGGGTGTTGCGCAATTGACGTACGGGCTTCTTTCATTGTACACTCAAAGCATGGAAAAAACATCCAGCCCCGGACGCCCATTGTGGGACTGGCGGGCCGTTCTTCTGACGATTGCGCTTGTTGAAATATCCAGTTCGCGGTTGGTGATCACGGAGTGGGTTCCCTACCTTTATTTCACGCAAACCATCGGGCTGGCGGGAGTCATTTTGGGGTTTGCGCTTGGGCACAGCCTCTTTTCGCGCAAGGCGGTCATTCGCATTGCGATTGGATACTCGCTCATACTTATCCCCGCTCAACTGTTGAATGGCGTTGAAAAAACGGATTGGGTGTGGAACGACCTCGTCACCCTGTTCAACCGTTTGTTCACTTCGCTGGCGCAATTCATCAAGGGACAACCGGTTTACGATCAGTTGTTTTTTATTTCGCTTGTCACCACCGGGTATTGGATCATCGGTCTCACCGCCGGGTTTCGCCTCACCCGTCATCGGGATTTTCTGAATGTCATCCTGCCTTCGTGCGTGGCGATGTTGATCGTGCAGGTGTTCGACCCGTCTTCGGAATCACGCCGCATTTGGGC
>JBBIUO010000345.1:1853-4573 GCA_037440205.1 Chloroflexota bacterium | reverse complement strand
CTCAACAGGCCGGTCAAAATCATCCCGCCGATCCATCCAATGGATTTCAAGACTCATCCCCTTTCAATCTGACATTCTCGAACAGTTTCGGCGCGGCGACGTAGATCCCGCGTCCACTCACGGCGACAGTTGAATCTGCCAATTTGATTTCGCCTGTCGAAAAGATTTTTCTCTCATCCACTTGTGTAATGCGCGCTTCGAGTGTGAGCGGTTGATGCAACGGGAGCGGCTTGTGATAATTGATCTCGATGTTGACCGCCGCCACTTTATGTCCCGCCGCCCAAACGACCAGCCCCATTGCTTCGTCGAGAATGGCCGCCGATGCGCCGCCGTGCGCGTGACCGGGCGGGCCTTGTTGCGCTTCGTTCAACGTGAACTCGGAGGTCATTACGCCGTCATCATCCACCCACCAGGTCATCCCAATACTGTGCGGATTTTCATGCCCGCACACAAAACACCAGCCGTGATAGGGAAGTTGTTTTTTCATGCTTAATATTTTATCCGCTTTCATGCTAGAATTCTCGAATGATGATCCGCGTCAAACTGATCGCCAACTACCGCGAACACCTTCCGCCGGAAGCAAAAAATGGGGTGGTGGAATTGGACGTTCCCGAAGGAACGACGGTGCATGATGCGATTTCCCGCTTTGACATTCCCCTCGATGATTCAAGCGTGATCGTGCTGAATGGCTTGACTGTTGACTTGAACACCCCGCTTCAAGATGGCGATATGGTCACGGCCTTTTCCGCAATCGCTGGCGGATGATTCTTTTACCACAAAGGGTCACGAAGGAGCACGAAGGAAAAGACTTTCAACATGATTCATCCTTCATCCTTCATCCTTCATCCTTCATATTTCATATTTCATCCTTCATCCTTACAAAGGAGTTCCCATGTACGGCTGGCACTTCAAAATTTTGCGAGTAAACCTCACCACAAGAAAAGTCACCACCGAAGACGTTGACCCAAAGATCGCGCGCGATTATCTCGGCGGGCGCGGATGGGCGATTCACTACATGTATAAAGAGATGGATCCCGCTGTTGATCCGCTCTCGCCGGAGAATATGCTCATCTTTGCGACGGGACCGCTCACCGCGACTCCCGCGCCGACGGGCAACCGCTACATGGTGGTGACCAAATCCCCGCTGACGGGCGCGCTGGCGCACTCGAATTCGGGCGGCGAATTTCCAACCTGGATGAAGCGCACGGGATTCGATCTGTTCATCTTCGAGGGCAAAGCGTCGGGGCCGGTCTATGTCTTCGTAAACGAGGATCAGGTTGAGGTTAAGTCTGCGGCGCATGTTTGGGGGAAGGATACGCACGAGACGACAGATATCCTAAAGGCAGAAACATCTAACGAAGCGCGAGTCGCATGTATCGGGCCAGCAGGGGAGAATCTCGCGTTGATGGCGGCCATCATGAACGACAAGCATCGCGCGGCGGCTCGTTCGGGAGTCGGCGCGGTGATGGGTAGTAAAAATCTTAAGGCCGTTGTGGTAATGGGAAATAAAAACCCGCCTCTGCATGACCCCGAAGGGATGCGGGCGTTGAGCGTGGACACGTCCAAGAATGTGGGCGCGGACGTAAAGAAAGGCTCGAACATGCGCATTTACGGAACGTCGTATGTGCCGCAGGTGACGAACACGCTCGGCATTTTGCCCACGCGAAATTTTTTGCAAGGCACGTTTGAAGGTGTGAATAACGTTGATGGCGATGCACTCAAGAACCAATATTTAATTCGTCACACACCTTGTTATCGCTGTCCGCTTTCGTGCGGGCGCTTGACCGAAGTTCCCGATGGGCCATACAAAGGAAAAGGCGAAGGCCCGGAATACGAAACGATCTCGTCTTTGGGAACGGGTTGTGGCGTGAGCAATCTCGCCGCGTTGGTGAAGGCAAATTACCTGTGCAACGAATACGGCATGGATACCATCACCACCGGCATGACCATTGCCGCCGCGATGGAAATGTATGAGAAGGGATACATCCCCGAAGATGTGATCGGAATGCCGCTCAAATTCGGCGACCATGACGCTATGATCGCGATGATAAAAAAGATGGCGTACATGGAAGGCTTCGGCAAAGACCTGGCAATGGGCAGTTATCGCCTGTGCGAAAAATACGGTCACCCTGAGATCGCCGTCACAACGCGCAAGCAGGAATTCCCCGGCTATGACCCGCGCGGCTCGCAAGGCATGGGCTTGTTATACGCCACGTCGAACAAGGGCGCGTCGCACATGGAAGGCGACGTGGCCTATGAGGAAGTCTTCGGTGTACCGATCAAGGAAAATCCGCTTACCACCGACGGCAAGCCCGAACTTGTCAAACACTTCGAAGATTCGTTTGCATTGATTGACAGCTCTGGTTTGTGCGTGTTCGTCGCCATTCGTTACGTCTTCAACAAAAACCGCATGATCTGGCCGGAGCGTCTTTCCGAAATGATGAATCTCTCCACGGGCGCGGGCTACACCCCCGAAGAAGTGCTCAAAGCCGCCGAGCGTGTGTACAACCTCGAGCGCATGTTCCTGATGAAGGCAGGCTCCACCGAAGATACCCTTCCGCACCGCATGTTGCACGAGCCGCTTCCCGACGGTCCCGCCAAAGGCAAGGTGGTGGAACTCGACAAGATGCTGCCGGAGTTTTATCAACTCCGCGGCTGGGATGAGAAGGGCTGGCCCACGAAGGAGAAGTTGATGGAGCTGGGGTTGCCGGTGTAGTTTG
>JBBIUO010000345.1:924-1815 GCA_037440205.1 Chloroflexota bacterium | reverse complement strand
GTCTTTTCTTGCTATAATCAATCTGCTCATTGTGTATGGTGTGGGTATTCCACTTTTGGGAGATAGTTTCATGAAAAGCAAAAAAACGAGTAAGAGCCTTTCCAGCAAAAAGAAAGACGAACAAATTGAATTACTTGAACAAAGTCTCGCCAGTGGAGAGATACGAGAACGAAATTTTCGGCGAGTAGTGGTCGTTTTGGCAGTTGCAACAGTGGCCTTTTTGTTCCTTGGGAGTTTGGGATGGGTTAAAAACAACCGGGCCAGGTCAGAAGCAGCGACGGCGCGGTCAGATGTGTACCAGGCATTGATGGCGTATGAGACTGTTGCTGTTCAAAGCGGCGCCGCACAGGAACAGGCAAGAGTTGTGTTAGCCCGTCAAATTGTGGCAGAGGCTAATCTGTTGTTGAGCACGGACATTACCCAAAGAATGACTACCTTGTTGCTTGCTATTGAATCTATGCGACTGGCGCCCTCTGGCGAGGCCTCTCAAATTATTTGGGACGCAGTGGAGAAACCAATTCTCCAAATAGATCACCGCGGATTTGCTGTATTCAGTCCCAATGGGAAATTTGTTGCTTCGGCTGGGGTTGATAAGACAATACGAGTCTGGGATGCTTTTACTGGAAAGGAGATTACTCGCATATTTCTTGAAAGACAGCCGTTAATTGTTATGGTCAGCCCTGACAGCAGATATATTGCATCAAATGATTATGACAGTGTTGAGCAGGCGTGGGTGACACGCATTTGGGAAGCTTACACAGGAAGAGAAATTACTCATAAACTCCACGCCGGTTATGTGTCCTCAATTGCCTTTAGCTTTGATAGTGGTTATATGGTATCCGCAGAGTGTGGACGGAAGAATGACAAGCGGGCGTGTGTGGGAAAGATTGT
>JBBIUO010000345.1:0-914 GCA_037440205.1 Chloroflexota bacterium | reverse complement strand
ATGGGAAGTTGCCACTGGAGAGGATGTTGCCCGTATTGCATATGATGTTGCGTATGATAGCGTTACTTCTCCTGTTACGTTCAGTCCTGATGGCCTTTATTTAATTTTCACAACATGTGATCAAATGGACGAAAAGACAGGGTGCGTTCAAAGCTCTGTTCATATATGGGAGGTTGCCACCGGGAAGGAAATTACCAAGATAACCCAAATGGGTAAAATGTCCGCCAAATTCAATCGTAATGGAAAATATATTTTATCAAGCGGCAGTGATAATACGGTTCGCGTATGGGATGTTTTTTCAAGAAAAGAGATTTTTCATGTGAGTGTTGATGAGGTGGAAATAGTGAGTGGTGTGGTATTTAGCCCGGACGAAAAGTATGTGGCTGGTGGGTGGATTAATATGCATGTGTGGGAATCTGAAACTGGCAGGGAAATTCTTAAATTGCCCTTTTCTAGCGGTATAGGTTTCGTGACATTTAGCCCTGATGGAAAATTCCTGGCATTTGAAGGCGATGCATCCTATGCTACTCATGTTGTTCAGATTTGGGAGGTCGCCACAGGTAAGGAGGTCTTTCGGAAACTTTTTGATTCCAATATATCTTCGGTTGCCTTTAGTTCTGATGGTAAGTATTTGCTTGTGAGTGGCGACGCAATTGAAATTTGGGAACTTTTCCCGGGGCAACATGGGATTCCACCCATGACACTTCCCTCCGGTTCTTTTTCTCCTGATGGACGCCATGTAATTTTAAGGGATGGTTTGTTTATCATTATCTCGGACTTTTTTACTGGCGAGGAGGTATTCCGGACCCGGCTAACAGGTAGTAAAATTGATGTGCAAAATATCTCTTTTAGTGCGGATGGCTTTGGTGCATAAATCGAAAAGAAGGCACAATCCGTCCATCGGATCGCATCGG
>JBBIUO010000344.1:0-4596 GCA_037440205.1 Chloroflexota bacterium | reverse complement strand
ACGCCGATAAGCGCTAGAGAGCGCATGTTACGCGAGCAGTTATGAAAATCGCCTTGCTTTCAGAAAAGTATACACCAGACCTCGGCGGTCTCGCAATCTCAACAGGACGTTTGGGTCATCTGCTTGATTCTGCTGGATGTAAAACCCGCGTCTTTTCTCCAACCTCGAATTTGCCAGCCTCCGAAAAGCAGACTCTCCCCGTGGGCGGAGTCAGCGTTACGCGCTTCGGCGCACACAAGCGCATGGACGATACACTGGTTGATTGGTTCGAACTCATCGTTGAAGAACACAAGCGCGAACCGTTCGATTTGATCCATGCCTACTTTCTTCCAATGGCGGGATTTGTCGGCGCGTATGTGGGAAAATATTTGAACATTCCAAGCGTTGTCTCCATCCGCGGCAACGACATTGAACGCGCCGCATTCGACCCCTCGAAATTTTCACACGTGATGTATGCCCTGCAAAACGCCGGCGCCGTGACGACGAATGCAAGTGTGCTGGCAAAAAAGGCGAAAGCATTCATAGACCGTGAAATTCACGTCATTCCAAATGGGATTGATACCGAACGCTTCAAGCCGATGGAGAGAAATGAATTGCTGGCAGGGGCGATTGGATTGCGGAATGTCATTCTGAGCCGTAGTCCTGACCCTGAACGCAGTGAAGGGGAAGGAGCGGCGAAGAATCCCCCACGCAAGCCAGAAGACTCTTCGCCTCCTCCGAAGGCTCAGAGTGACATAATTCCTGTCATCGGCTTTGTCGGTGAACTACGAGAAAAAAAGGGATTGGCAACCCTCCTGCCTGCCTGCGCGCAGTTAGCAAAGCGAAGGCACGTTTCCCTGCTCATCGTTGGTGAAATCCGAGAGGGCGAAGACAAAAAGTTTTTTGATGAATTCCGAAGCGCCAATCCTCAATTGCCAATTATCGTCACCGGACATGTCCCCCACAACGACCTGCCTGCCTACTATTCATTGATGGATGTGTTTGTGCATCCGTCCTTGCGAGATGGAATGCCCAACGCCGTGCTCGAAGCGATGGCCTGCGGAAAGACCGTCATTGCCACACCCGTCGGCGGCGTGGTGGATGTGATTCAAGATGGGGTGAATGGATACTTCGTGAACGTCAATGACGCCGGGGGATTGGCGGAGAAAATGGCTGAGGCGCTGAGTCAGCCCGGGAAACGGGAAGCAGTTGGCAGGTCCGCGAGAGAAGCGGTACTTCATCAATTTACGCTTGAAAAAGAGTTGCAGGCAAATCTAAAAATTTACGAAAGTCTTGGAGTCAAAAGTGAATCATCGAATTGAACATGATCTTTTGGGCGAACGCGAAGTTCCCAATAACGTTTACTATGGTGTTCACACGGCGCGGGCGTTGGAGAATTTTCCGATCAGCAATATTCCCATCAGCACGTATCCGAGTTTGGTGAAGGCGCTGGCTTGTGTGAAGCAAGCCTGCGCGCAGGCAAATTTGGAATTGGATTTGCTCGATGCAGAGAAGGCGAAGGCGATCATCGAAGCGTGCGAGGAAATTCGCGCAGGCAAATGGAACGACCAGTTTGTGGTGGATGTCATTCAAGGCGGCGCGGGCACTTCGACGAACATGAATGCGAATGAGGTCATCGCCAACCGCGCGTTGGAAATTCTTGGGCATGGACGCGGCGAGTATAAATTTTTGCATCCGCTGGAGCATGTCAATTTGAGTCAAAGCACGAACGATGTGTACCCGACGGCGGTCAAAGTGGCGTTGCGATTTTTGATTGACGATTTGATTGCAGGCATGGAAGTGTTGCGTCTTGCCTTTGCCGCCAAAGCCGAAGAGTTCAAGGACATTTTGAAAATGGGACGCACGCAATTGCAGGATGCCGTGCCGATGACGCTTGGACAGGAGTTCAGCACGTACGCGGTGATGCTCGAAGAGGATCAACAGCGTTTGCGCGAAGGTGCGTTGCTGATCCAGGAAATGAACCTCGGCGCGACGGCGATTGGCACGGGCATCAACGCACATCCCGATTATGCGGCGCTGGCGCGCAAATACTTGAGCGAAATCACGGGCATCGAATACATCACGGCGGGGAATCTCGTGGAGGCAACTCAGGATGTGGGTGCGTTCGTGCAACTCTCAGGCGTGCTGAAACGTGTGGCGGTAAAACTCTCGAAGATTTGCAACGACCTGCGCCTCCTTTCATCCGGGCCTCGAACCGGGCTCGGCGAAATCAATCTTCCCGCCGTTCAGGCCGGGTCGAGCATCATGCCGGGCAAGGTGAATCCTGTCATTCCCGAAGTGGTAAATCAGATTGCGTTTTTGGTGATCGGCAATGACGTGACTGTCTCTTTTGCGGCAGAAGGCGGACAGTTGCAACTCAACGCCTTCGAGCCGATCATCGCGCACAGTCTGTTCGACAGTCTCATTTATCTGCGAAACGGTTGTTTGACCCTTGCGGAAAGATGCGTGAAAGGAATTACCGCCAACCGCGAGCGGCTGAATGAACACATGACCCGCTCTGTGGGAATTGTCACGGCGTTGAATCCGTTCATCGGGTACGAGAACGCAAGCGCGGTGGCGAAGGAGGCGTACGCCACAGGCAAAAGCGTGACGGAGATCGTCCTGGCCAAAGGTCTGCTTACAAAAGAGGAATTAAATGATATTCTTAAGCCCGAAGTGCTGACGAAGCCGAGATGGATTAGGAAGTAATTAATAATTGACAGGCAAAGGTAAAAATGACAACTATTTTCGACTCGACAAAATCCGTAAAATCGGAATTGAACAGGCAGAAATACATCGCTTCGGATGAGATTGCGACGATTGTGTATCTCGCCCAGAAACTGGGAAAACCGCTTCTGGCAGAGGGGCCTGCGGGCGTGGGAAAGACAGAACTCGCCAAGGCAATCGCCTCGGCAACGGAACGCGGGTTGATCCGTTTGCAATGCTATGAAGGCCTGGATGAGTCGAAAGCGTTGTATGAGTGGGAATATTCCAAACAGTTGTTGTATACGCAGTTACTGCGCGATAAATTGAACGACACGCTTGGCAAAGCTGAATCCCTGACCGAAGCCGCAGATAGACTCGCAAAAGAAGAAGATGTTTTTTTCTCCAGCCGCTTCCTGTTGCAGCGTCCGCTGTTGAAGGCGATTTTGAGTGAAAAGCCGACGGTGTTGCTGATTGACGAAATTGACCGCGCCGATGCGGAATTCGAAGCCTTTTTGCTCGAAGTGTTGAGTGACTTTCAGGTCTCGGTGCCGGAGTTGGGGACACTCGCCGCAAAGCACCGTCCGTTCGTGGTGCTGACCTCGAACAACACGCGCGAACTTTCCGAGGCGTTGAAGCGGCGTTGTTTGTATCTTTTCATTGATTACCCAACTTTGCAGGAGGAACTCGCCGTCGTGCATCTGAAAGTTCCCGACCTGAATCCGAAACTTGCCCAGCAAGCCGTGGAATTCGTGCAACGCCTCCGCAAAGCAGACATGCGCAAATCCCCCTCCATCAGCGAGACGCTGGACTGGGCCAATGCGCTCGTGGCGTTGAACGCATCCAACCTGGATAAGGATGTTTTGGAAGATACCCTGTCGGTTTTGCTCAAACACGAAGCAGACTTGCAAAAGGCAAAGCGGCAGATGATCAATCCGCCACAACCGAAGCAGAGACCGTCTGCGGATGACTTTGGAAGGTTTTCCGGGAATTAAATACCCAGTGCTATAATGAAAGTATGAAACCAAAAGTCTATCTTGAAACTACGTTCATAAGCTATCTGACATCCCGCCCAAGTCGCGACATTATCACAGCCGCCCACCAACAATCCACACAGGAGTGGTGGGACAGACGCCGTGGAAAATTTGACGTTTATATTTCGCAAATCGTAATTAAAGAAGCAGAGGCGGGGGATGAAGAAGCCGCTGGAAGAAGGCTTGAGGTAATCGAGGATATTCCCGAAATTGAAGTGCTGCCTGAGGCGGTTTCTCTGGCCCAGGCACTGGTCTCCAATGGGCTTATTCCAGAAAACGCCGCGGCTGATGCGCTTCATATTGCCATTGCAACTGTTCAAGGCATGGATTATCTGCTGACGTGGAACCTCAAACATATTGCAAATGCGACAATCCGAAATGCCATCACAGACGCCTGCCGCCAGCAGGGCTATGAACCGCCTATTATTTGTACACCTGAAGAATTAATGGAGGTGTGACCATGTGGAATGATGAAATTGTAGAAGAGGTACGTAAACACCGTGAAGCGTATGCCGCAAAATTCAATTTCGATTTGCAAGCTATATATGAAGATTTGAAAAAAGCGGAAAAAAGAAGCAGGAATAAAAAAGTTTCCTTCAAACCCAAAAAGCCGATCAAGATTGAAATCAAGGTGAAAACTGTATCCAGGTAAACCTCTAAGAATCGCAGACCTCGGTATGAGGGCACTTATTAAATGTGGTCAGACAGCCCATTGGTGAGCGGGTTTCAACAAAGTGGCAGATGAGCAATCCGCCACAGCCGAAGCAGAGACCGTCTGCAGATGACTTTGGAAGATTCTCGGGAAATTGAATGTGACCGTAGGCTTATAATCAGTAGTTCACGAAAAGGCTTGAACATGGTTTACTTGGCTCTTACCAAG
>JBBIUO010000343.1:0-4617 GCA_037440205.1 Chloroflexota bacterium | reverse complement strand
AACGGAACAACTCGCCGTAGACATCGTTGTGGGCGGATAGAATCACGTTTCCATCCTGACCTGGATTTGCGGAGCCGATATTTTGGCCGACTCCTTTTTTGAGTTGTTCCCAGCCATCTCCCTGCACGATTGGCGCGTCAATGTTGAGTGCGGGGATTTGCAGGCGGACTGCCTGGTCCGGTGCGGAGGTGGGGATGGGAAGGTTCTCCAGCGACTGCACCATGGGACGCAGATGCTCGGGGATCTCCGCTTCGTTTGGGCGGGTGTTGCCCTGCGCATCCGGCGGGGTGTGACCGGAAGGCAATACCACTGCCATCACCAGCGGAGTTGGTGTGGGCGTTTCGGGGTTGAGCGCGGAGACCACTTCGTTGTTGAGCGCGCGCAACATGCCGAGTCCGTTCATCAGCACGGCGATCAACCCGAGGACGGCAAGCACTTCCACGCCGAGCAAAACGCGATCAATCAACTTGCGTCGCGGGCTGGCGGGAACCGGCTCCGGGGAGACTTCTGCCGCTTCCGCTGTATCAACGATCGGCGCGGTTTGATTCGAGGCGGGGTCGAGCGGATCCGGAGTTACTGCGATCACTCGTCCCGTGCGGCGGAAATGTTCCAGCCGATCCTTTCGCGCGCCGCGTCTTCTTTCAACGAGCAATCGGCGCAGTTCCTCGACGGAGAGGTCTTCAGGTGCTTTCTTGCGGGACATGGCGAAGGGATTATACCGCAAGGCATGAGGGGGAAAATGCTCGATGTAAGAGCCGCCGATTTCGATGGGTCTTGACTATGCAATATGAAGGGTGTAGCGCAAAAGTGTCGGTAGAATTTCTCCGGGCATTTAACGCAAAGGCGCGGAGGCGCAAAGGCATTAAATTCTTGGCGACTTGGCGTCTTGGCGTTAAAAACTCCCGACAGTTTTGCTCTACACTCCAATATGAATCGAAACTTGATGAGGGAATTGGATTCTGGTAAGATGTAGAACATTTGTCCTGTCAGTATCGTGAGGAATGTATGAAGACCAAAATGATCGAAGAAATTCAACTTGGTTTGCAGGAGACGAGGGCCAATCTTGCCACGTGGGTGGAGGTGACACCCGATGGAAAAAAGACGGCGTGCCTGAGCGCCCAGGATGAAACCTGTGTTGAAGACCATTTGCATGTGATTGACGAGTCGCTGGAGAGAATCAAGGACGGGACGTTTGGTATTTGCAAGATATGCCACGAGGCTGTGGAAACCCAGCTATTGCAAATGGATTACACGACTTGCGTTTGCCTGAGCCACTATTCCGATGCGGAACTTCGCCAGTTGGAAAACGAATTGGAACTGTCGCAGGTGGTTCAACGCGGCCTGCTTCCCAGGGAACTTCCCTCCATTGACGGGATGAACATCGCCGCATTCAGCCGCCCGGCGCAGATCGTGGGCGGGGATTATTTCGACTTCATCAATTTCAAGGATGGGACTCACGGCTTCGTGATGGCCGACGTGAGCGGGCACGGCGTTTCCGCCGGGATGTTCATGAGCAGTCTGCAAATGGCTTTTCATACGCTGATCCCGGAGGCGGATTTTCCCCCTTCTGTGCTGGAACGCATCAACCATCTTTACATCCACAACATCAATTTCACGACCTTTGTCACCATCTTTTTGGGAAAGTACGATCCGCGAACCCGCATCATGAGTTACGCAAACGCCGGACATAATTCTGCTTATCTGTATCGTATGTCCACGAATGAGGAAATCTGGCTGCGTCCCACCGGCCCGGCGGTTGGCCTGGCGGAGCGATTTGCCATTCACCGGGAGGATGTCCGGCTGGAGCCGGGCGATATTCTCCTGCTGTACACCGATGGCATTACAGAGGCGGCCGATCAACAGGGCGTGTTGTGGGGAGAAGACCGGCTGGCGGAAATCATTCGCCGGAATGCCGGCCTTTCTGCCGAACAGTTGGTGCAAACAATCATGAAGTCCTTGCAGGAACATGCCGGCGGGAGTCCGCTGGCGGATGATGTGACGTTGGTGGTGTCCAAAGTGGCGTAAAAATCCGTATTGCAAAATCCGCCCAGCCTCGTTATAATGTCAATCCTTCGGGCGGGTAGCTCAGTTGGTTAGAGCACTGCTTTGACATAGCAGAGGTCGTAGGTTCGAGCCCTATCTCGCCCACACATAGCGAACAGCAATTGGCTGTTAGCGATTAAAGAAAACGCTTCGACCGGGACGAGTAACTGGTCCGGTTTTCTGACAGAGAGTCCAAGCCGATGGTTGAGAGCTTGAACCAGAAACAACCAGTGAAAACCACCCGCGAGCGTGAAGCAGAAAGCGATTAGCCGTTAGCGATTGGCTTTTAGCGAGTAAGCGGAACGGATGGCCCCGTTAGAGGCTCAAGAGCGGTACGTCGAACTTAAGTTCGACGTACAATTCGGGTGGAACCGCGTGAATTGAATTCTCGCCCCGTGTGTGGGTGAGAATTTTTGTTTAAGGAGGTCGCCATGACTGCCAATACTCGTCGGCGACTCGGAGGTATGTGCTAACCGCTTCTCCAGAGTCGCAAAATGCCCATCGAAGCGGTAGCAGTTATCAGTTTAAGAAAGGAAGCGAAAATGTCTCAAGTTCAGGAAAAGTACGAAGATTCTTATCTATATAAGATCCGTCACTCGGCGGCGCATATCATGGCGCAGGCCGTGCTGGAGATGTTCCCCGATGGGAAGATCACGATCGGACCGCCGGTGGAAAATGGGTTTTATTACGATTTCGATTTGCCGCGCAATCTCACGCCCGAGGATTTGGAAGCCATCGAAAAACGGATGCGCCAGATCGTGCAGGGCAAGCACGAGTTCAAGAAGACGGTCATCTCTGCGGAGGAGGCGAAGAAAATTTTTGCCGACCAGCCCTACAAGTTGGAATTGATTGAAGGACTCGAAAAAGGCGGCACGGATGAATATGGCAATCCGCTGGATGGGCCGCCTGATATTTCGATCTATCAACACGACACATTCACAGACTTGTGCCGCGGGCCGCACGTGGCGAACACGAAAGAGATCAAGCAGGATGCGTTCAAGTTGATGACGATTGCGGGCGCATATTGGCGCGGCGATGAAAACAACAAGATGCTCCAGCGCGTGTATGGTACGGCATGGGAGAGCAAGGACCAGTTGAAGGAATATTTGAATCAACTGGAGGAGGCGAAGAAGCGCGACCATCGCAAACTTGGCAAAGAGCTGGAAATCTTCATCTTTGACGATGAGGTCGGCCCCGGCCTGCCGCTCTGGCTTCCAAACGGCGGCATCATCATCGAAGAGTTGGAAAAACTCGCGAAGGAAATGGAAGAAGCCGCAGGCTATTCGCGGGTGCGCACGCCGAACTTGACGAAGGAGGATTTGTTCCTTCGCTCCGGCCATCTGCCGTATTATGCCGAGAGCATGTACCCGCCCATGGAGTTGGAAGGCGTGAAGTATTACGTCAAGCCGATGAACTGCCCGATGCACCATAAGATATTCGGCTCAAAGGGACGCTCCTACCGCGAACTGCCTCTCCGCCTTGCGGAATATGGCACGTGCTATCGTTATGAAAAATCGGGCGAGTTGTTCGGCCTGATGCGCGTGCGCTCGATGCAGATGAACGACGCCCATTTGTACGTCTCCGAAGATCAGTTCGAGCAGGAATTCATGGGCGTGATTGACCTGTATCACAAATACTTCAAACTGTTTGGCATCGAAAAGTACGTGATGCGTTTGTCGCTCCACTCCAAAGCAGGTCTCGGCAAAAAATATGTGGATAACGAACGCCTGTGGCTGAAGACGGAAGATATGGTGCGCCGCGCAATGACGAACGGGAATGTCCCGTTTGTGGAAGTTGAAGATGAAGCCGCGTTTTACGGCCCGAAAATTGACGTGCAGATCTGGAGCGTGATCGGACGCGAGTTCTCACTTGCCACGAATCAAGTGGACTTCGCCCAGCCTGCGCGCTTCGACTTGAAGTTCACGAACAAGGACGGGCAGGATGAAGTGCCGCTGTGCATCCACCGTGCGCCGCTCTCGACGCACGAGCGCATGGTGGGATTCCTGCTGGAGCATTACGCAGGCAGTTTCCCCGTCTGGCTTTCGCCGGAGCAGGTGCGAGTCATCTCGATCACGGATGCGCAAAATGAATACGTCGAAAGCATCGCAAAGCAATTACGCGAAAACGGAATCCGCGCCCATGCGGATGTATCCGCCCAGCGCATGAACGCGAAGATCCGTCAGGCGCAATTGATGAAGGTGCCGTACATGATCGTCGTTGGCGACAATGAAATGAAGGCCGGGCAGGTGTCCCTGCGCGTGAGAGACGGGAGTCAGCAGAATAATATTTCACTGGCTGAGTTCATCGCGCGGGCAAAGGATCGAATCACGAGAAGGGCGGCGGAGTTGTAGAAGGAAGAAGACGGAAGGCGATAAATCCCTTCCGTCTTTTGATTCGCTTTTTACCTGTTTAGAGACTGTTTCTTAACTCGCTGGCAAAGACCCTAAAGGTTTCCTTTGTTGATGAAAACGCTTGTTGGATGAAATATTTCCGCAAATTACGGCTCAGATTTGCGGGAAAAACCTTTAGTATCTTACAAGTGAAATTCTTGTTTTTTGTGCAAGGATTTTTCAC
>JBBIUO010000342.1:0-4648 GCA_037440205.1 Chloroflexota bacterium | reverse complement strand
ACGGGCAGGCATTTCTCCCACGTTCTTTATCCCATCTCGATTGGAGAACTTGCGGCGCAGCATAACGCCTTTGAAGTTGACCAGCGTGTAAATGACCTGCTCGTTTACGGGTCATATCCTGAAATCCTTTCCATCCCATCGCTTGAAGAAAAGAAGCAATACCTCAACCAACTGGCATCTTCCTATCTGTTCCGTGACGTGTTGCAGGTCGCACAGGTAAGGAACTCGCTGAAACTGTCGCAGCTTGTCAAACTCCTCGCATACCAGGTTGGGAGCCAGGTCTCTTTGAGCGAACTCGGCACACGACTCGACATGAGCAAGGACACCGTCGCGCGTTACATTGACCTGCTGGAAAAATCCTTCGTCGTATTTCGGTTGGGCGGGTTGAGCAGAAACATGCGAAACGAAGTGACTCGCATGGACAAAATCTATTTTTATGATTTGGGGGTTCGCAACAGCGTGATTGACATGCTCAGGCCGGTTCATGACCGCAATGACCTTGGAGTGTTATGGGAAAATTTCATCATCAGCGAACGCATCAAACACAACGCCTATCGGAACAATCAGGCCTCCCGTTATTTCTGGAGGCTCACCACAGGTGCGGAAATGGATTATGTGGAGGAACAGGATGGCGGGTTCCATGCCTGCGAAATCAAACTGAGTGGAAAACAAGTCAAGCCACCCGCCAGCTGGCTGGAGGGATATCCGGAAAGCACATACAAGACGATTAATCGCGAAAACTATCTTTCATTCATTGCCGATATGGAATGACAAAAAACAGGCCATGAACCTCGAAACCGGCCTTTGGCATCACTCGATAACGATGGAGTAAAATTCACCGCATGTCCGATATTCTTGTCATCGGTTCGTTGAATGCCGATCTCGTTGTCCGCGCGCCGCGATTTCCACAACCCGGCGAAACCATCAGCGGCGACGACCTTCACACCATCCCAGGCGGCAAAGGCGCAAATCAAGCCGTGGCCGCCGCGCGTCAGGGTGCGAGCGTTGCCATGCTTGGCCGCGTGGGCAAAGACGGCTTCGGCGATTTTCTGCTCGACAATCTCAAACAAAATCAGGTGGATGTTTCCAACGTTCAGCGCGACGACTCGGCCACCGGCACCGCCATCATCGTGGTGGATGCGAACGGGCAAAACAGCATCGTGCTATCGGCCGGAGCAAATGGCAAAGTCTCTTCTGCGGATGTGGATCGCGCTTCTTCCCTTAACCCGAAGTTGATTCTGCTTCAATTGGAAATTCCCACCCCGACAGTTCTTCACGCCGCGCAATTCGCCAAATCGAACGGCATTCGCGTCATCCTCAACCCTGCCCCCGCAAAGTCTCTCCCCAATGAATTGATCCGCCTTACGGATTTCATCATCCCCAACGAAACCGAATTAAGCCTGCTGACCGGCCTCGAGGTCAAAGACATTTCCTCCGCCGAAACTGCCGCAAAGGAATTGTTGACGCGCGGCGCAAACGCGATCATTGTCACGCTCGGTGAAAAAGGCGCGCTGGTTGTGACAGGTACACAGGTAACACAGGTAGACACGTACAAGGTCGAAGTTGTGGATACCACCGCCGCAGGCGATGCCTTCATCGGCGGATTTGCATCGAAAATTCTCATGCGTAGTCGGAGTTCTCTAACTCCGACAGATGCGCAAGAGAGCGCATCCTACGCAAAAGCGATTGAAAACGCCGTTCGCTATGCCAATGCCTGCGGAGCGCTCGCAACAACCAAATTCGGCGCACAACCATCCCTGCCTGCCAAAGACGAAGTCGAAAAATTCATCATTCATCATTCATAATTCATCCTTCCAATGCCCCCAACCCGAATCATCATAGACACCGACCCCGGCGTGGACGATGCGCTGACCATCCTCCTTGCGCTTGCTTCGCCGGAGATCAAACTCGAAGCATTGACCACCGTCCACGGCAACACGCACGTGGATATCACCACGCGCAATGCGCTGGCCGTGCTTGAATTTTTGCACGCAGAGAATATTCCCGTTGCAAAGGGATGCTCGCTTCCGTTGCTCGTTCCGCTTCACAAATCAGGTGACGCCGTGCATGGCAAAAGCGGAATCGGGAATGCAAACCTGCCTGACCCAAAAGCAACTCCTGTCGAAACTCATGCCATTGATTATTTGATCGAACGGGTTTTGGCGGAACCAAACGAGATCAGCATCTTTCCCATTGCGCCGCTCACTAATATCGCGCTTGCCATTCGCAAAGAGCCGCGTTTCGCCGAAACCGTGAAGGAACTCGTCATCATGGGCGGATCGCTTCGCGCGGGCGGAAATATCACCCCCGCCGCCGAATTCAACATCCACGCCGACCCGCACGCCGCGCACATTGTTTTCCATTCGGGCATTCCCATCACGCTGATTCCGCTGGACGTGACCTACAAATGCCTGCTCACCTCGGCGGATGTCGAGCGGTTGAACAACAACAATTCGCCGATTGCGAGATTCGTCCGCGATGCGACGGCGGTGTACATGGACTTCTACAAAAAATACGAGGGCTTCAACGGCTGTGCATTGCACGATCCGCTCACGCTGGCGACGGTCATCGCGCCCGACCTGCTCACCTTCGAGAATCATTATGTGGATGTGGATATCTCCGGCGGCATTTCGATGGGAAGCACTTTGGCCGATTTTATGAAGGTCTCGAAGAAGCCTGCCAATGTGAAAGTTGCGTTGGGCGTGCGCGGGCGTGAGTTTGTGGAGTTGTTCCTTGAGAGGATGATGTCATTGCGAGGAGGAGCGTAGCGACGACGAAGCAATCTCCGAGCAAAGAGAAGATTGCTTCGTCGGGATTTCGACGCTTCGCGTCTCAGCCCTCCTCGCAATGACATGAGAAATTTATGCCCAAACACATCATCTTGGACACCGACCCCGGCATTGACGATTCACTGGCGATTTTGCTCGCTCTTGCCTCGCCCGAAGTTGCCCTCGATGGAATTAGCACGATCCACGGGAACGCATCCACCGCGCAGGTGACGAGGAATGCGCTGGCGATTTTGGAACTCGCCAAAGCAAGTCACATCCCCGTTTATAAAGGCTGTGACCTGCCGCTGGTAAAAGAGTCCCTGCTCAGCCCGGAGACCCACGGGGACACCGGCCTGGGCTACGCAACACTGTCAGAACCGCTGATCAAGCCGCAGATTAAGCACGGAAGCGATTTCCTCATCGAGCAGATCATGTCGCGGCCGGGGGAAGTCACTTTGGTGGCTATCGGCCCGTTGACCAATGTCGCGCTTGCCATCCGCAAGGAGCCGCGCATTGTGCAAAATGTCAAGGAAGTGTTCATCATGGGCGGCGCAATCAAGCACCAGGGCAATACCACGCCGCTGGCTGAGTTCAATACGTTCGTGGACCCACACGCTGCGCACATCGTTTTTCATTCGGGGATGCCGATCACGCTCACGCCGCTGGATGTGACCTATCAATGTATTTTTATGAAGGAGGACCTGGAGCGTTTGCAAAGAATCGATTCGCCGATCACGAAGTTCATCGCGGACGCGACCCGCTTTTACATGGAATTCCACGATGAGTACCAGCAGATTGACGGCTGTGTGATCAACGACCCGATGACGCTGGCGTTGACCTTCATGCCGGAGATTTGCGATTATCAGAATTTGGTGGTGGATGTGGATGTTTCGACGGGCGTGGGGCTTGGCAACACGTTTGCCGATTTTTACAACTATGAGAAGAAGAGGCCGAATATGCGGGTGGCGATGGGCGTGCGCCCGCGCATGTTCATGGACTTGTTTTTGGAGCGGATAGAGAGACTGGCAAAATCCATTTCGTGACCATTAGGGTGGAAAGGTGTTATTATGGATAAGTCGCTCCCTTTCACATTTTTTCGGAGGAAATCATGTTAGAAAAGATCAAGAACAATTTCAATACCCAGACGTGGGTGCTCATCCCCATCGCCATTGCCATCAACATTGCCATTGGACAGGTCGTTGTGTTGTTGAAATTGCCTGTCTACCTTGATTCCATCGGCACGGTGCTGGTGGCCGCGTTGTGCGGCCCGTGGGCCGGCGCGTTGACTGGCGCGCTTTCCAACATCATTTGGGGTCTCGCCGTGGACCCGAACGCGCTTCCGTGGTGGCCTGTGGCTTTCATGATCGGTTACATGGCTGGCCGCATGGCGCAGTGGGGCTTCTTCAAGGAATGGTGGAAGGTGGTTGTGACCGGCTTTGCCGTGGCTGTGACCGCCGCGCTCGTCTCGACCCCGATCGCCGTGTATCTGTATGGCGGCATCACGGCCAGCGGTTCCTCCTTCATCACCGCCTACCTGATGCAGACCGGCACGGGCATGGTGCAGGCTGTCTTCAGCACCAACTTTCTCGTGGAGCCAGTGGATAAGATCACCACGGCCATGCTCTCCTTTGCCATCATTCTCGGCATGCCCAAGCGCATGATCGGCGGATACCCCAAGGCTTCGCAAGTGGAGACCGAAGGCGGCGCAAGCAATATGCAATTGTACATCGCCATTGGTGTGGTTGTCCTGCTGGTCCTGTTCGCCGCGTTCATGCTCCGCAATATTTTGGGCGGATAAAAACAATCGTCGCTGTAATATAAAAAGTCCCGCAGGTTTTATAAGGCCTGCGGGACTTTTTTGTCAAACGTCAACACTCTGG